>JAAZXD010000142.1 GCA_014240355.1 Roseibacillus sp.
CGATCTCCGTTTTCTGAAGGAGATTGGCTGCAAACCACGCGAACTCTTCGACTTCGTGGAGGATTACGTGGACGAGCAGGCGCCCGCCCCGAGCACCGCCCTTCTCGTCGCTGGAGTTCGCCGCGATTACCTGAATGTGATCCAGGACGGCATTTCCAGCAAAATTGAAATCACACGCGACGACCTTCCTACCTTCGGCGACACCCTTGGTAACATCGCCTACCTGCCACGGATCCTGGCCAAGGCCCGAGCCAAACTCCGGGGGGAACTCGATCCCGACCTCATGTACTGCTGCGGAGGCGATCGTAAGTTTCTCCGCGAGCACTCGATCCACCCAGCCGACTTCCTGCGCAACGTCTGGGCCGCCGGTGACAATGACGACGAGGTCATCAACCTTGTCCGGAACAACCCTGGCGGCTCACAGGAAAGCGATCCCGATTAAGCCCATGACCCTGTGGAAGTTCTTAACAGCTGTTCCCACCTGGTCGCCAAATTAACGTTTCAGATCGCAACCGTTCCGTCCCAGCCTGTGCCATGTCCAAGTATGACGGCGAACAGATCCTGGTCGTTCCTCGCAGCCTGTTCGACGAACTGGGAGACTTTCAGGGCCTCACCACCGAAACGGAGCGCTACATCCCGGCCCTGCTGAAACCCTCCAATAATTTCTTCATGGATCGCGAAATCGCGGAAAAGGATCCCGGGTACAAGCAGATCATCCCTTATTCGCTCTTTCGCCACCAGGGCCACTACCTCCACTACGTTCGCGGAAAGTCGGGGGGAGAAAGCAGGCTCCACGCCCTGGGTTCCCTCGGCATTGGAGGTCACATCAATCCCGTCGACGAACGGGGCGATCCACTTGGCCACGCCACCTACATGGCCGGGGTGGAGCGTGAAATCGAGGAGGAACTCGTGCTCTCCTCCCGTGTCACGCAACGGATTGTTGCGCTACTCAATGACGACAGCAATGCGGTGGGACAGGTACATCTCGGAGTCGTTCATCTCTTTGAGTTGTCCAACGGCGAGGTGAGTGCCCGCGAGGACGCTCTCTCCGATCTGCAATTTCAGGACGCCGAAACGCTCAGAGGCCCCCTTTACGACTCACTCGAGTCCTGGTCCCGCTTCTGCGTGGATGCTCTGGACGAGTTCTGTTCGCTGCGCACTCACCACCGTCCGCCAAGTCCGGCTGTCAATGATCACAGCACCTGAATGACCGGACCTTCCGGCTCCATCACGGCAGGATTTCCTACCCGGAGTAGGAGGATTCCACCCGCTGGGCGACGTCCCGGTAACCGTAGTCCACCTCGTAAATCTGCTTGAAGCAGTTGAGAGCCTCGTCCTTGCTCTCCACCTTCTCATGAATGAGACCGAGTTCATAGAGAACCTCCTTCTTGGTCTTGTCCATCACCGTCAATTCAGCATTGGCATCCGCAAGCTGCTTGATGGCCATGTCACTCATCCCCTTGGCGTCAAAGGTGCGCCCCAGGAGCAGGAGCACCCTGGTCCGAATATGCGGGTTCCGGGTGGCCTGCTGAAGGTGCGGAATGGCATCGCTGTATTCCCCGGCATGATAGAGCGCCTGACCGAGGTCGTAGCGAAGCTGGGGATCCGTCGGGTTCTGTTCCACCCGCTTCCGGCGCTCCTTCACCTGAGCAACCGCCCTCGTCTGTTGAAACTCTTCCAGGGCGGCATGAGCTTCCTCGTCGTCAGGGTTCTCCGACACCCGGGCCTCAAGACTTCTGATCTCCTCATCCCCGGCACGGTCCTTCATGTTGTTGGCCTTCATCTTGAGGGCCGCATCTCCGGCTGAGAGGGTGTAGGCCCACTCATACATCTGTTGCGCCATCGCCCAGTCTTCCATCTGCTCGTAAATGGCAGACAACTCCTTGGCCACATCGAAATCGTTAACATCCTCGTTGTACTTGAGGACGAGCTGGTCCCGTTTCTCCTCAAGTTGATCCTGGGTCATGGCAGACCGGGAGGCCTTTTCAAGGGCGAGGGTTTCCTCATCATCCTTCTTCACAAGAGCCCCGGAAGAATCCTGACTGCGCGCCATGGAGGCCCTCGCGGTCATATCCTTCTCGCCCTTGACCGCATCGGTATCGGTCGGGTCCGCCTTGACGATGTCCTTGTAGACCCCGGCTGCCTCTTCCGGCATGTCACGATTCTCGTAAAACTGAGCAAGCTTGTGGAGGAGCTTGGTGTTGTCCGGCGTGGCCCTCCGGATGGTCTCCAGCGCGAAGGCTGCGGTATCAAGCATGTTGACGCTGAAGGCCACGTCGTGAAGCAACTCGTTGAGCGAAGCGTTGTAGGGATCCTTCGCTAGTTCTTTCTCAATCTCATCGATGACCCCCACTGGATCCTTCTTGGCCTTACCCTTCAATTTCCCGGCACCCCCTCCTCCAAAGAGTCCCTTCTTTTTGGGTGGACCGGCGATCTTCATCTCCGCCGCACGCAGTTTCTTGCGACCCTCGATGAATCCGGGCTCCGCCTTAAGCACGGAGATCAGCAACTTCACGGCATAGGCCAGGTTGTTCTGTTCAATGGCGGCATCCGCCTTGAGAACAAGATCACTCAGGTTCTTGGGAAGGCCTTCGACTCCGATTTCGGTGGGCCTTGCTTCTTCAATGGATTCTTCGACCATGACGGTGGGATTTTGCGTGCGGCGCTAATGAAGCGGCTTCCGCCCGACATGGCAAGCGCCCCGTTGGCACAGCGAAAATAGGCCCACTCAGTCGAACGCACCAGTGATTCTGTCCTGTTTCCTGCTAGCGGCCCTGCTTGTTGCGCATGGCGCGGTGGACCGGAGAAGTCATGAGCGAACCACGGGAGGCCTTGGAGGTTTCCTGCACCGGAATCGCCTGACCCGCACCCGCATTCGGGTTATCCGCCTGGTTGGACTGCAGGGCCCCTCGCGGGGGCAGGACTCCCTGTCCGACCGAGGCCCGGGCCCGGGGAGCAACATCACTTCCTGCATCGTAATCCTGTTGGTAACGCTTCAGCTCCGTTTTGCTATTCAGGATGGAGGGATGAATGAGAATGACCAACTCCTCCCGCTGGATGTCCTTGCTGTTGACCCCCAGGAACTTGCCAAGGAAGGGGATGGAACTCAGGAAGGGCATTCCCGAGCCGGTCCGCGTATCCGACTCGGTGATGAGCCCGCCCAGCACGATGGTCGAACGGTTGGGCACGGTCACCCGGGTCGAGATCTCGTCGGTGTCGATGTCGGGCACTTCCCCGAATCCCTGGATGGCACGGTTATCCCCGATATTGTCCCTTACCAGGGAAATCTCGAGAGTGACCTCGTCTTCGGAGTTCACCAGCGGTCGCACTTCCAGCTCAAGCACGATATCGCGAAACTCCACGTTGGTGGAAAATCCTGTCTGGGTCCCCCCCTGAAAGGTGCTGGTGGGCACCGCAATCCGCGATCCGGAACTGATCCGCGCAACCCCGTTGTTGGTGGTGAAGATCGTAGGCCTCGAAATGGCCGTGAAGTTCCGGTTCGTCTCCAGCGCATTCACGAACACCCCGAAATTGTCTCCGATCACGGCATAGGCCGAAAGGCCGCCGGCGGCAGCACCTGGCGCTCCCAGCAGTGAATTGAAGTCGAGCAGGGTATTGGGATCGATCACGGAGGGCACGCCATTACGGTTCTGCACGGCCCCTCTGAAGTCAGTGTCACCGGTAAGCAACCGGGCCAGGTCCACTCCGAAGCTCCGGTCCTTCCCGAGGTCGTAGCGGGCAAAGACCGCCGTGATGGCCACCTGTTCCGACGGTTGGTCCAGTTCATCCACGAGAGACTGCACGATCTCGATATGGTGCGGCGGGCCATTCACCACGATGCTGTTGGAAATGTTGTCACCCACCAGCAGGGTCTTGCCGATAAGGATCGACTCGGGTGCGGTCTGGATGTTCTGCTGGGCAAGCTGCGCGCGCGAACCACCGCCGGTTCCACCCGTTCCACCCGTTCCCAAGCTGGTGCGACCGGTTGTCCTCGAACCGGTAGTCCTGCCACTGCTCGTTCCGCTTGTCCGTCCGGTCACCCCCGTGGGGCTGCGACGAGCGCTTCCCCCTCCCGCGCTGGAGGTTTCCAGAGTGCGCTCCAGCGCATCGGCCGCCACCGGGATGAACTCAGTCACCGGCAGGTAGCGCAGCTTCTTACGCAGGAAGTTCCGCTTGGAACTGGGCGCATCAAAATCCGCGATGAGGCCTTCCACGAAAATGATATCCACAGGGCGTCCCATCAGGAAGATGCGACTCGTCCGCGGCTGCGCAATAATATTGATGGGGGTATCCTCCCCGGATGACGAGCCTCCTCCGGCGACATTCGCCGCATTCGCCGCACCGGGGGTGTTTGGCAGCGGGGGCGCAGTCGGATTGCCGGTGTTGGCCGGCGTCGTGTTCCGTCGCACCCCGGCCGTGGCATTCGTCTGCCGCTGGTTGTTGAAGATCTCATTGAGACGAGTGGCCAGATCCTCCACGTCAGCGAAGGTCACCTCCACGAACTTGGTTCCTACCTGCGCGGAGGGAACGTCGATCCGCTCCTTCAGTTCCACCAGCATGCGCACGAGCGGCAAATTGCCCGAGATCACCACCGATCCGGCATTTGGAATAGCCGCTACCGTCCCGGCTGAACCAAACTGCTGCACCACCGACTGGAAAGCGCGCAACGCGTCGTCAGGTTTGAGATACTGCAGGGCCATCACGTAGGTCACGAAGCCATCGGCAGAGACCTGTTTCTCCAGATCGTCAATGTCGTCACCCACCGGAGGGCCCAGGGGCTTTGGACCGCTGGTCTGGGAGTTGGCGAGAACCAGTTTCACAAAGCTCGGATCGTCATCGTCGGGAATGATCTCAAGGCCTTCCATCACAAGGCGTTTCTCAATCACCTTGGCGGCTTCGGCATAGGTCATCTGTCCCGGCACAATAAAGGAAACTTCCGCTGCGGAGGCTTCCTGGCTCACCAGAACCTTTCTGCCCGTGTAGGTATGGTACAGGTCCGCGATATCCTGTCCGTTAAGGTTGGCAGCATTTAACTGGGCTGGCAGATTTGGATCCGGGGCGTTGGGTGCCGCCACGGGAGCGCGCCCGGGAAGAGGATCCTGCGGTTCAGGGTTAGCAGGATTATCGCCAGGCACCGGGGGAACCAGTCCAGGAGGTGCAGGCACCGGAGCCGGGGCCGGCGGATCTACAGGGTTGGCAGGATTCTCCACAGGGGCCGCAGGGTTCTCCGCGGGCGCGGCAGGAGCCGGGGGCGCAGCCGGATTCTCCGCGGGCGCGGCAGGGGCCGGGACGGGAGGTTTCCCAGGCGCAGGAGCTTTGTTTTCCTGGGCGGCCAGAGGCAGCGCGAGGGTAAGCAGGAGGCAGAATGCAGTCGTTGGTCTCATTGATCTGAAGTCGTAAGTTGATGGAACCTCTAGCGGCTGGGAGGATTTGGAATGCGGCGAACGCTTGGCTTGCGGGCGGAGGACGAAGGTTTCGATGATGGGCGGGACGGCGGGGTTGGACCGCGAGTGCTCGAGGGACGTTGTCCCGGCTTCGTGGTCGGTTTCGTGGTCGGCTTTCTGCCTACGGGAGCCTTCGGAGTGGCCTTCTTGAGCACGATGAACTTCTTGTCATACTCCACCGTGCCGATCTTGCCGCTGCGATTCTTGATCTCGACCTTCGTATCCATGAACCCCTTGCCCCGATCCACATTCACCACCTCGAAACCCTGATCGTTCTCTTCCTCGGGACGCAGGCGGATGCGCTTGTCACGCTCCTTCTTGTTGATCAGGACCACGAACCAGCCTCCTTTCACCTCGCAGGTTCCGGCCAGGGTGTAGTCATCAAGGGGATTGTCCTCTTCCGCCACCACCTCCGGCGGCGGTGGTGGCACGGTGAAGGCGGACTTGGTCCACAGTTCACTGTAGCGGGCCAGCGGCGTCTTGGTGGGAACGTCGGAAAACGCCGGGAGCACTGCAACCGCAAACAGGGCGGCGGCGCAAGGGACGGTCAGGATTTGAAGGGATCTCATCATGGCTTAAATCTGATTGGAGAGGGCTTCAGTTAATATTCACGGTTTCATCTCTTCCCTCGGGAACGAACCACTGCTCAAGCACCACCGCACAGTCGACCTGGGTATCATCATCCTTTTTAGGATTGATTCGCAGACTGGTGGCGGTCCGCAGGTCCGAGGGAGAATTCAGGCGGTCGATCCACTGGAAAAGAACCTGCTCCCGTCCGCTCACTTCAATTTCCACCCGGGCACGGGAAAATTCGAGCTTCCCGCCCTCGATCCCGGTCATGGGTTTGACCCTCTTCACGGTCAGCCCCCGCCGCTTTGCCTCCCGGTTGGCCAACGCCTCCAGGTCTGCAAGGGCCTTCTGCGAGCTCTTGATCTGCTTCTGCTCATTGCGTTCAAGCCACTCGATCTCGGCCCGCTTGGACTCCTGGGCAATCAGGTCGTCCATGGCCTCGCCTTTCATTCCCTCAAAATCCTTTTTCTGCTTCACCGCTTCCTCTTTCCTGGGCGCGTACCACACGTTGTAAGCTCCGATGTTCAGAACCACGAACACGAGGATTCCCACGAGGATAATCAGTTTTTTTTCTCGATCGCTCATCCTTACTGTTCCTCCGGCCCCCTGAGTCTTGCTTCATACTGAAAGGACCACTTGTCTCCCTTGGCCTGGGGCGGCGGCGTGGTCCACTGGTAGTCGTTCAGTCCCCTCTCCCCCTTGAGGGCCTCGTCAAAGGCCGTGGCCTGCCCCAGTTCATCGGACTTGCCCTGGAGTCGGATGCTCCGAATAAGGGTCAACTCGCCTTCGGAGTCCACCTGGAGCTGGTTGGTAATATCAGCGCGGTCAAGGCGCACCCCTTCTTCGCCCCCCCGGGCCCTCATGCAATGATAGAGCAGTTCCACCGTGTTGTGATCCTGTTCCACCACCGGTTGGAGCTCTCTCCACTTCTGCTCATGCCGCTTCCCGTCTTCGTAGATGTCTTCAAACGGGGTGTATTCCACAAGAGCCTTGTCTGCATTCTTCCTGGCCTTCGCAAGGCTGCTCCACAGGCCTCCTAGCACCCCCAGATAGACGACTACCGCCGCAGCCGATGCAATCACGATCTGCTGCTTCTTGCGCCTGGCCACGCGCTCTGCGCGCACATCTGCCGGCAGTAACTGGGTGGACCGGGCCGGAATGACCGGGGCCGGCTTGGCTGCTACCGTGGCCGGTCCACTGAGGCCGATACCCGCCCCCAGGGCTGCAAGTTCCTCTGCTCCGGGAGGCGCTTCCTCATCGCCGACCCATAGGAAACAGTGCCGTGGCAGGGAATCGATCAACCCCTGCATTTCCAGCTGCATGAGCGTGAGGCGAATCTCCCGGCCCGCGTCTTCGCCAAGCTGGTTGGATGCAAGGGCCTCGAACTCCAGCGCCTGGCCTTCTTCGGACAGGGCGAAGACCCATCGGCCAAGCTCCCGCCAGACCACGAGCCCATCAGCAGGCAAGGGCAGGCATCGGGCTGATATGTCGAAGTGTTGCGGCGAGCGCCGGGGCAGATGACCCTCCATGGGCGGAGCCAGTACCACCGGCACCACCAGGCTCTCCTCCCCCCGGGTTCCCACCTTGAACACGTCGCTCAACACCCCGGCGTCGATCCCCGGGCGCATCCCCATCCGCTCCAGGTGCATCTCAGCCAGGTCACTGAGCAGGGCATCATCCGAGGTGGGTGCTCGAAAGGGCAGGGCCGAAACGTCGCGCACAGGAAACGCCATGGTCAATTCCCCGGAGGGGATGCCCCCCACGTCCAGGACGCGCGTGGTCCCCGAACGCAGGGCGAGATCGAGCCCGGCACCATTCAGGCTTGTCCAAGCCTCCCACCCATCAGCTCCGGGCAGCAGGAGAACCTTCTCACCTTTCTTTCTTCCCTTTGGAATCATGGTATTTGCTCCACTTTACGCTCCAGGATGGACGGACGACCCGTCCGATTCCGTACGATCAGGGTGATCCGACGCTTGATCTGCGATCCGCCGAGGCCCGACCAACCGGTTGATTCGATTCGGGTAGTCGGGTCGTTGGCCGTGAGGCGGGGCTCGACGATCATCCGTTGGATGTCGGCCTGCGTCCGGGTGGGCGCGTCGTGACCCCGCTTGCCCACATTGCGAAGCTCAGCCGTCGGCGATGTGAGCGAGAGGAGATCGTCAC
>JAAZXD010000143.1:0-5163 GCA_014240355.1 Roseibacillus sp.
CGCCGCTGAAGGCCCCGTCGGGCATCTCACTGGGCTTGCCCGCAAGGGGAAACTCCTTGCGCAGGGGATGGTAGGGGTAGCCTTCCCACATCAGGATACGCTTCAGGTTGGGATGTCCCGTGAAGCGAAGTCCCATCATGTCATAGACTTCGCGCTCGTGCCAGTTGGCGGTCTTCCAGAGATCGACCGCGGTCGGCACTTCCTCGTCCTCGGCCACCGGGGCCTTCACCCTCAGGTGCTTGCGGTCATCGATAGTAGCGAGTTCGTATACAATCTCGAAACGCGGATCCTCGCCCATGTTGTCCACACTACTCACATCGAGGAGAAAGTCATACCCGAGGTCCTGGTGGCAATACACCAGGATCTCCTTCAAGGCCTCAAGTTTTACCACCACGGTGTGCTCACCACGGAACTCGCGCATGGCCCGCACCTTGGTTCGCCCGAACTCCTTGCGCAGCTTGCTGGCATCCGCGTCGCTGCTCATCCCTGTGCTTGCCGGATCCCGGCAATCTGGTCTTCGATCGGCTTCTCGCCCTCGATGATGCGCTGCAGCTTCATCAATCCCTCCAGAAGAGCTTCGGGACGGGGCGGGCAACCGGAAATGTAAACGTCGACGGGCAGGAGCCTGTCGATTCCCTGGAGAACAGCGTAGCTTCGATACATTCCGCCACTGGAGGCACAGGCCCCCATCGCAATACACCACTTCGGTTCCGGCATCTGTTCCCAGATGCGGCGCACCGCCAGAGCCATCTTGTAGGTCACCGTGCCGGAAACAATCATGACATCGGCCTGACGGGGGGAGAACCGCATGACCTCCGCCCCGAATCGTGAAATATCGAAGCGGGATGACCCGGTAGCCATCAATTCGATCGCGCAGCAGGCCAGCCCCATCGGCATGGGCCAGAGGGAGTTCTTGCGCATCCAGTTAATGGCGGCATCCAGACGCGTGAAGATGATGTTGCCTTCGACCTTGGAGTCATAGGCGGCATGCGAAAGCGTCGTATCGGCAGTTTCTACGCTCAACAGGGAAAGAATAACCCTCATCCCGCCCTACTCAAGATCAGCTTGTGAAATTTTTCACAAAGTCGCTCCCGGAATCGATCGAATCGCTCGATTTTGAGCGGTTCCGGAGTTAAAACGCCGCGTGCTTCTCTTCTCCCATGGTTCTCCCACCACCGTCCTCAGCGACGAGGATCTGGCCACCGGCCTCACATCCGCCCTCGCCACGCTGGGCCTACGGAACAAGGTCCTGCTCGTTCCTCCCGACTTCTCACGTTTCTACAGCAAGTCCGGTCCCCTCGCCTGCGCAGCAGCGGACCACTACGGCAACCGGCTGGTCGACGTGCTCCCCGCTCTGGGAACCCACTTCCCCATGAGCGACGAGCAACTCGACCGAATGTATCCCACTATCCCGCGCGACCGTATCCGGCCCCATCGCTGGCGCGAGGACGTGGTCACCATCGGGGAGGTGCCCGCCGAATTTGTTTCCGAGGTCACCGAGGGAGTATGGACGCGTCCGTGGCCGGCGCAGCTCAACAAACTCGTCTGGGAAGGAGGCCACGACCTCATCCTCTCCATCGGTCAGGCCGTGCCTCACGAGGTGATCGGCGTTGCCAACGGGAACAAGAACCTCTTCGTTGGCACGGGAGGGGAAGCCGGTATCAACGAGAGCCACTACATCGGGTCGATCTATGGAACAGAACGCATGATGGGGCGAGCCGACACCTGCCTCCGCAGGATCCTCAATTACGCCGAGGATACCTTCTGTGGGCATCTCCCCATCATCTACGCCCAGACCGTGATCGGGGCCGACGCCGACGGGAATCTTGTCACCCGCGGGCTCTTCGTGGGAGACCGCGAGGCCTTCGAGAAGGCCGCAGAACTCGCCGTGGAGGTCAATTTCAACCACCTCGACGAGGAACTCGACAGGGTGGTGGTCCTCATGGATCCCGACGAATTCCACAGCACCTGGATCGGCAACAAGGGCATCTATCGCACCCGCATGGCCATCGCTGACGGCGGCGAACTCATTGTCCTCGCCCCCGGCGTGCGTACCTTCGGTGAGGATCCCGAGATCGATCGGATGATCCGCAAGTATGGCTACCGCTCCACCGCCGAGGTGATTCGCTTCGTGGAGGAGAACGATGACCTGCGCGACAATCTCGGAGCGGCGGCCCACCTTATCCATGGCTCCCCGGAGGGACGATTCACGGTCACCTACTGCCCCGGCCACCTCACCCGGGAGCAGATCGAGGACGTGGGCTACCAATATGCCGACCTCGACGAAATGATGACCCGCTACCGGCCCGACGGACGCAGTGATGGATGGCATACCGACGCAGACGGACAACGGTTCTACTTTATCGGCAATCCCGCCCTGGGACTCTGGGCGGCCAGGAGCCGCCTGCAATAAGCAGAGTCCTGTCGAATGCTTCTATTGCCGATCCGGTGCATGGTCGGAGCGGGGATCACTCAGTTGCAGTCTGGCCAGGAACTCGACGTTCCCGTCCATTCCGGTAATTGGTGACTCAATGAGCCCCGCCCAGGAACACTGTAATTCCCGGGTGACGAATTCACGGACACCGTCCACCGCCTTGGCCCGCAATTCCGGGTCGCGCACGATCCCCCCCTTCCCCACTTCCGCTCTGGAGAGTTCGAATTGCGGCTTTATCAGACAGATCACGATCCCTTCCGGCTTCAGCACCCCAACAGCCGCCGGCAAAACCTTGGTCAGGGAAATAAAGGAGAGGTCCATTACCACCAGGTCAACCCGCTCGCCCACATCAGACTCCACCAGATGGCGGGCATTGAACTGCTCCTTCACCACCACCCGCGAATCCTGCCGCAATTTCCACGCCAGTTGATTTGTGCCGACATCCACCGCGTGCACCCGCTCCGCACCGTGCTGCAGGAGACAATCCGTAAAGCCTCCGGTCGAAGCGCCCAGGTCCAGACAAACCCAACCTGCCGGATCGATTGCAAACCCCTTCAGCGCACCCTCCATCTTGAGCCCTCCCCGACCGACGTATCTCGGACGACGCAGGACAGTCAAATCAGCGTCCAGGGGCACCCTGGTGGAGGGCTTGGCAACCCGCTCAGTCCCGCACATGACCTCGCCTGCCATGATGAAGCGCTTGGCCTGCTCCCGCGAATCACAAAGTCCCCGCGCAACCAGCAGAAAATCGGCTCGTTCCCCCGCTGCCATCACGATCTCCTCACTTCTGTGCTGCAACCTCACTGGTATTCACGGCATCAATCAATTGCCGTAACCGACCGAAATCCCGTCGCCGATGACGAAAGACCAGACGAACCAACTCCGACAATTCCTCTTCGTCATCCTCCTCCTCCAGGGCCTTCTGCTGGATCATCCTGCCCGCCTTCACAACGTCGGCAAATTCCTCCTCGATCATGGCAAGGGAATCCTCGGTAAGAGGGGCATTGAGACGCAACACGATCTTGTCGCCAACATAACGGTAGGAATGGAAGATCCGGTAGAAACCGACGATCTCCTCCACTGCTTCCTCCACGTCATCGGTCACCCGGAAAAGATGGAAGTCATTTTCCGAGATCATTCCCAGCCGGGCCAGATGCTCATCGACGAACTGCTTCCAGAACTTCCAGTAGGTTCCTCCCTTCCCATCGAGAAGGACAATCGGATAGATGGAAGCCTTCCCGGTCTGAATCAGGGTGAGGGCCTCGAAAATCTCGTCCATCGTCCCGAACCCCCCCGGCAGACCGACTGCGGCATCAGCCTCCTTCACGAAGGACAACTTCCGGGTGAAGAAGTAGTTGAATTTGACCAGCTTGGGATCTCCCGCAATGAACTCGTTGGCAGAGGCTTCGAAGGGCAGTGAGATATCCAGCCCGAAACTGTCCTCCCGCCCCGCCCCCTCGTTGCCCGCCGCCATGATGCCCGGCCCAGCACCCGTGATGGTCATGAAGCCCTCCTCCCGCATGCGGCGCGAAAGCTCCACCGCGGTCTGGTAGGCCGGTTCGTCCGGCCGTGTCCGCGCGGATCCGAAGACGGCTATCTTGCGATGATTGCGGTAGGGATGAAACACCTCGCTGCCCTCCCGCATTTCCTTGAGGGCCCGATTCATGAGCTTGAAGTCCCCCTCGGTCACCGCTCCCCCACGGGCGATCCGCACTGCCGTAATCATCATCTCCTCCAACAGGCAATGATTGGGCACCTCGGACGTGCCTTGCGCGAGATCCCTGATGCGGTCATCCAATTCCTTCTCTCCCGTTGATCCGACAAAGGAGCAGGAGGCCGGCGGGATCATCCCCCCTGTGAAATCCCGTTCCTGCGGCACCTTCGTGGGCTGCACATGCTGACTCATGGATGGAAGGTAGATTCCAAATGCGGGATTCTGAAACCTAAATCCCCGCGAAGCCCTTCCCCCTCACCTCCCCACGGGGTGCAAATACCCTTGCATCACAACAACCGCGCCACCAACTTCCTCCCCGTGCCGCCCCACGAAACCGATGACCTCCGCATCGCCGGGATTGATCCGCTCATCTCTCCGGCGGTTCTCTCCTATTATCTCCCCATCACCGGCGTGGCCACTGAGCTTGTCTGCAACGCACGCCTGCAGGCGGAAGCCATCCTCGAGGGCAAGGACGACCGCCTCCTGGTCGTAATCGGCCCCTGTTCCATTCACGATCCCTCCGCCGCCCTGGAATACGGTTCGCGGCTCAAGCCCCTGATTGACCGCTTCGGCGACGATCTGCAGATTGTCATGCGGGTCTACTTCGAAAAACCCCGCACCACGGTGGGCTGGAAGGGGCTCATCAACGATCCTCACCTCGACAACTCCTTCGACATCAACCGGGGACTGCGCATTGCGCGCGAACTCCTCCTCGAGCTGGCCGCCCTCGGCGTTCCGGCCGGAACGGAGTTTCTCGACACCATCTCGCCGCAGTACATCGCCGACCTGATCGCCTGGGCGGCCATCGGGGCACGCACCACCGAATCGCAGATCCACCGCGAGCTCGCTTCCGGTCTGTCGATGCCGGTGGGCTTCAAGAACGGGACCGGGGGATCGAACCAGATAGCACTGGATGCCATCGGCGCAGCCCGCGAAGGCCACCATTTCCTTTCGGTCACCAAGCAGGGTGTCTCCGCCATCGTGACCACCGCCGGCAACAGGGCCTGCCACCCTG
>JAAZXD010000143.1:5173-8139 GCA_014240355.1 Roseibacillus sp.
CTGCGCGGGGGAACCGACGGACCGAATCACGACGCTGAAAGCATCGCCCGGGTGGAGGGCCGCCTCGGCGAAGCCGGGCTCGCTCCCTACCTAATGGTCGACTGCTCCCATGGAAATTCCTGCAAGGATTACCGGAAACAACCCGAAGTGGCCCACGATCTCTGTGCGCAAATCGCAACCGGATGCAGCGCCATCGCAGCGGTCATGGTTGAATCCAACCTGGTGGAGGGCAACCAGAAGCTCGGCGACGACCCCGGAGCACTGGTTTACGGCCAATCCGTCACGGACGCCTGTATCTCGTGGCAGGCCACCGAGGAGGTGCTGGAAGGATTCGCCCAAGCCGTCCGGAAACGGCGCGGTTAACCTCAGAGGCACTTCCTAATCCACGAAGACAACCTTCCCGGCGGCATCTTCCTGCGCCCGGGCCTCGTGTTCCTCGGGGGAACAGGACGAGTCAATCGGCGCGTCGGGCTCAACCTCACTGGCCCTGACAAGTCCCCTTTCAATCATCCATGCCTCCACTTCCTCCCCGCTCACGTCCGGCAACATTTCCCCGTTGATTTCCACGCAGGGCGAGAGCGGCTGACCGCTCTTCTGCTCCATCTCCCAGCGGAAGGCCGGGTTTGCAATGATATCCTTCTCCTCGTAGTCCAGTTCATACTTGCGCATGATGGCGCGCACGCCTTCACTCCAACCGCAATAGGTCTTGAGAAAACAGGCTATTTGAGGAGAGGTGGCTTGGGGCTTGCTCATGGCTTCAGGTGGAACAGCGTACCATCTATTTCCCTGTTTTCAACCCTCATTTATTACAATATCCGCTCTTGCCCCGCCGCCATTCGCGTCATTCTCACGTCCCACGAAAAAGCGGCATGACCCGTCCAACCGTTCTGATCAACTTCGCCATCACTGCCGATGGCAAGATTTCCACCGTGAACAAGGACCCGGCGCAGTTCACTTCCCCACGTGATCTCCAGCGCCTGTTGGAAATCCGCGGGCGGGCGGACGCCCTCATGGTGGGACGGGGCACCTTGGAAGCGGACAACATGTCGATGACCATCCCGCCCGAACTCAAGCCGCCCCGCCAGCCGTTGCGGTGCATCGCCTCGCACGCGGGGAAATTCGACCTCGGACACAAGGTATTTCATAGCGCGGGTGGTGCCATTCACCTGCTCGCCACCACGGCCCCGGAGGACTACGACCCGGGCCTCTATGAGGCTGCCGGCGCGACCGTGCACCGTTGCTCGATTCAGGAGTTCCTCCACATCCTGGCCACCGGGCATCAGGTCAGGACCCTCCTCTGCGAAGGCGGCGGGACCCTGGTACGGACCCTTGCCGAGCTCGATGCCCTCGATGAGATTCATCTTACCTGGGCGGGCCACACCCTCTTGGGCGGAGCGGAGGCTCCCACCATCACCGGCCCTCTGGGAGACCATCTGCCCGCCTCCCTTGAATTCGAGCTCACTCACTTCGAGCCCCTCGACAACGGCGAGTGCTTCCTCTCCTACCGGAGGAAGCGGAGACCTTCCTAGCCCTCCTCTTCGTCTTCCTTGTGCTCCCCTTCGTCTTCCTTGTGCTCCTTGTAAAGACGCTTGGTGCCCTTTTCGTTCTGGTCGATCCTGCCGTCCCCATTCTCATCCACATCCTCCCAATTATGACGCTCACAGGAGCCCAGGAGGAAGGCAAAAACGGCAACCAGAAGACTCAGGCGTTTCATGTCGCAGGCTAGGTAACCTCTCCCCGCCCAAACACCAGTCAAAACTCACCGCGAAAGACACAGCGCGCGGTTGGGGTCTCGTAGATCACGACCTCACAGAGTCCCGGAAGACCGGCTTCCAGCTTCCGCCAGAACCAAGCGGCCAGATGCTCGATGGTCGGACTCTCCAACCCCTCGATGTCATTGAGGTAACCGTGATCGAGATCTGCCAGAAGAGGTGCCACGGCGTCGCTGATCCGCTTGTGGTCATAAACCCAGCCGATCTTCTCATCCACTTCGCCCTCAATCGAAATATCCACCCTGAAGCTATGACCGTGCATGCGTCGGCACTTGTGCCCTTCCGGCAGGCTGGGGAGGGTATGGGCCGCTTCAAAACGAAAGTCCTTGGTCAGACGCGCACGCATGGCGGGTGACTGAACCACGAAGATCTCTCCTTGTCCACCAATCGTCCTTCCCACCGGGCCCGCTCTCCCCTATCCCTCTGGCGGCATGAGCAACCGCATAGACGCCACCTTCGAGAATCTCCGGGCCACCGGCGAGAAGGCCTTCGTAGCTTATGTGAGTGCGGGTGACCCCGACCTTGAGCGTTGCCTGGAGATCCTGATCGCACTCGCGGAAGCGGGAGCGGATATCATCGAACTGGGCGTTCCCTTTTCCGATCCCCTCGCCGACGGCATCGTCAACCAGGCTGCGGCTGCCCGATCCCTCGCGGCCGGCTGTGACACCAAAGGGGTTTTCGAACTCATCCGCCGCTTCCGCAAATCCCACCAGATCCCCATCGTTCTCTTCACTTATCTCAACCCCGTCTACACCTACGGCTACGACGCCTACCACCACGATGCCGCCGAGGCCGGAGCAGACGGCATCCTCCTTCTCGATCTCCCCCCTGATGAAGCGGCCCTGAATTGCGAGATGGCCAACCATGCGGGCCTGCGGCAGATCCGCCTCATTGCTCCCACCACTCCTCCCGGCCGCATCAACCTTCTCACCCGCCATGCGGAGGGGTTCATCTACGCCCTCTCCCGTACCGGGGTGACCGGCTCCCATGGAGGACCTTCCGCACAGATCGGCGACCACGTGTCGGCAATAAGGCGGCACACCGACCTCCCTGTCTGTGTGGGATTCGGGATTGCCACACCCGAGCAGGCCGCCCTCGTGGCCTCCGTCTCGGACGGCATCGTGGTGGGTTCCGCCATCGTCAAGCAGGTCGAACTCAATGCCGACGCTCCCGATGTAGCGGATAAAGTAGGGG
>JAAZXD010000144.1 GCA_014240355.1 Roseibacillus sp.
ACGAGTCCAAGGTTGTCGCGCTTGGTCATGCAGTCCCCAAAGGCTCCCTGACCGGGAAAAAAGACAATCTCAAGATCATCCATCTGCTCCGGAGCGGTGATGAGTCGGGGGGGGGCGCCGAGGGTTTCCAGGGCCCTGATGAGGCTGCGGATGTTGCCGCCGCCGTAGTCGATGACGCCGATCTGGGATTCAGGAGGCAAAAGCTGGGAAGTAGAGGTAGGCGTGATCGGTGGTCCGGACGCTAGAGAGTCTCCTTGGTGCTGGGAACGCCCTTCACACGGGAATCGCGGCTCGCCGCAGCCCGCAGGGCGCGCGCCAGCGACTTGAAGGTGCTTTCAGCAATGTGGTGTCCGTCGCGGCCGTAAAAGACTTCCACGTGTATGTTGGCGCGGAGGTTGGAGGCGAAGGCGCGGAAGAATTCCTCCACCAGGCTGAAGGGGAAGTTCTGTGCATCCGGGGTGCCTCCCGGAGTGCGGAATTCAAGGCAGGGCCGGTTGCTGAGATCGACCACAACCCGTGAGAGGGTTTCGTCCATGGGGACGTAGGCGTGGCCGTATCGGGCGATGCCCTGCTTGTCGCCAAGGGCTTCCCGGAGGCATTCGCCAAGCACGATGCCACTATCCTCGACCGTGTGGTGGTAGTCGACTTCAACGTCACCGCGGACCTTGAGTTCCAGATCAATCAGCGAGTGCCGCGAAAAAAGGGTGAGCATGTGATCGAAAAAGGGGATCTCCGTTTCGATCTTCGAAATGCCGCTTCCGTCGAGATCGAGATTCAGGTGGACGTCAGTCTCGGCGGTTTTCCGCGACTGGCTCGCTGAGCGGGGATTCTTCGACATGTTGTGGATACTGGTTTGGAGCCTACTTCTTTTTCTTGCCGAGCAATGCAGCGGCTAGCGCCCCGAGAATGACCAGGATGAGCACGATGACGAGAACCACCTGCGTCTTAGAGCCTCCTTCCGGGTTGGCTTCCTGCGGAGAGGCGTCGACAGGGGAAGCGGTGTTTGGGGCAGGATCTTGGCCATCCTTGGGGTCGGGCTTCGGTTCCGGTTCCGGTTTTGGTTCAGGCTCGGGCTCGGGTTGTGGCTCGGGTTGTGGCTCGGGTTCCGGTTTTGGTTCAGGCTCGGGCTCGGGTTCCGGCTCTTCGGGAGGAGTGAGGGCCTCTTCCAGCCGTTCAAGGTAGCGAACTGGGATCTTGAGGGACTTGAGTTGCTTCAGGATTTCTTCGCCGGTTTCAATATCACCGCTCCGGGCAGCATCCCAGGCGTCTCGGTGGAGGGAGCCGGCGAAGTTCTCCTTCTCGGCAGGGGCCTCCTTTTCAAGGGCTGTGAGAGTGTTTTTGACACTATTGAGGACCTTGCGCATCGGGTCACTGTGGTACTCGTTCAGCGAAAGCCACTTGGTCTTGAGTTCGTTGGTTTCGCGCCCGACGCGTTTGAGGTAATTGGCGTCGGCCCTGTCCTGCGCCGCTTTGTTCTGTGCGCGGACATTGGCCGGAAGCGTGGCTCGCGCACGTTCGCGGTCCTGTCTCTTGAACTGCACCTGACCGACCTGACGTTGCAGGATCGGACCATAGGTCTTCAGAGTATCGATGGCAACCTCACGGGCCTTGGCATAGTTCTCGGAGGCGGCAAAGTCGGAGCTGATCTTCTCGAAATGCCGCATGGTCATCATCAAATTGGAGGAGTCCTTGGCGGCCAGCATATCGGAGTATTCCATGCCGGCATCGATGGCGTAGGCGTCCCGCTCACGCGCTTCAGGCTGGATCCATTTGTTATCAAGTTTGAGTCCACCGGCAGCCGCCTTTTTGTATTCCTGCTGGAGGCTCTCCAGAATGATCTGTGCCTTAGGGGCGTGCGCTCCGTTCGGAAAGATATCAAGGAAGGCCGTACACTTGGCGATTCGTCTCTGGTAGTCCTCGTGAGTCAGTCGGTCGGGGGTCGGCACCAGCTTTCCCATGTTCCTGAACTGGATGTCTTCCTTGGTGTCAATCTCGACTCGTTCGATGTTTGTCTTGAGGTAGCGGTCGGTCTGGAAGATGCCGGGGCGCTTCTCCCACTTCAGTTCCAGGAGGCCGGGAGTTTCCAGCATCACCTTCCCTTCCTTGGGAGGGCGGCCGTCATTGAAGTGAATCCGGTCTGCCAGCAGGAGGTTGGTGCCGAGGATCAGGAGGAGAAAGGTGCTAATGGGCTTCATATAGCGGGAAGGCATGTATTGTGCTTGCATGCGTATTGTGGAGCAAAATGCCCGGATTTGGCCAATGAATTCATTCTTGGACGATCAAGTCGGTTTGGTGTTTACACAGTAGTGCGGCACGGAGGGCGTCTGACTGTGAACGATAGCGACAGGGAAGCGTAATCGTTCGTCGGTCCGGTCCCGCCGCAGTGGATTTCAGGGTTGAGGTTCCTGAGGGGGTCAACCCGGGAGATTCGGGGCTGGCGCAGGGGCAGGAGCTCTTATAATGGCTCGCAGAATTGCTGTTTCGGCCAGGTGGAGAAAAGACTTTTTCATCCGGGCGAGGGCGTTACAGTCCCCCCCAAGGTCCTCATTGGTGATTACGATTGGAATCTCGAGCCAGAAGGGTGGAGTCGGCAAGACGACGGTCGCAATTAATTTGGCTCATGCTTTTGCCAGGAGCGGTCGCCGCACAGTGCTTGTGGACTCCGATCCTCAGGGTTCGGTGGGATTGTCCCTTACCCGGCAGAGTCGGAGTTTAGCGGGTTTTTACGATTTTATGGACGATTCGGCGGTGCGCACCGCTGATCTCATTGTTCCGACCCGTCTCGAAACTCTGAGCCTAGTTCCGGCGGGACAGGACAGTGTCTACGATCTGAATGGATCTGCGACCGGTGCCGTCCTGCCCCGGTTACGCACATTTCTGCGGGATCTGGCTTCCCTTGATGTCGAGATCTGCATTGTTGATACCGCAGCCGGGTTTTTTGGAGCCACCGCCGACGTGCTGTCTGCGGCCAACGCGGTCATGGTCCCGCAGCAGGCTGAGCCGTTGGGGATACGCTCCGTCCCCAAGATGCTGGAAGCCCTGACCCGGCTGCGAATTGCCAACCCTCAGCTAGTAGTTCTGGGAGTAGTGCTCACCATGATGCAGAGCAGGCTCCCGGAGAGCCGGGATGCCGTGCAGGCGCTGCGGGCAATTCTTCCGCCGGAGATGGTGATGCGGACGGTGATCCCCCGCGATGATCTTTTCATCAAGGCCAGTGCCCGTGGTGTTCCGGCGGGGGTGATGGACGGGGGAGATCTGATGCTGGGGGTATTCGACAATCTCCGAATCGAAGTGGAGCGCCGGCTGGGCGTGTCTGCATAGTTTTGAGAACTATCCCAGAATTCGCCGATTAGTTTTGGCAAGGGCGAGGGAATTTTGCATCAATGCATGCGACTCTTGAAACCGAGGAGGGCACATGGATCCGATTGAATCATGGGTGGATACCCGCGAGTTGCGGCGCATGGCAGATGCGCTGCTCGCCTCGCCTCCTGATCCTGAAGAGACCGCCTTCGGCGCCGACTTTGTCGGCTATGAGGTGGAGGGTTCGCCTTCTTCCCGGCCAGGTTCGCAGCAGCCAGATGCTCCCGGTGAGGAGAACGCCTGCCGCACTCTGGCGGCGGCTCGGGAATTGGCGCAGCGAGGGGGTATGCTTGAACCCCAGGCCGATTCCCATGGGGAACCGGGTGAGGCAGCAGAACTAATCCAGGTTACGCCGGTAGCGGCGGTGGGAGTGTCACCATCTTCACCTGCTACTCCTCGCTTCATCCCCGGACTCGGATCCTTCGGTCCATGGCTCCGGGAGGCAGTGCAGGCGAGGTCGTTTTTCCTGCTTGATCGTGGGGGAGGCGTTCTAATTGACGAGGTTCGATCGCGCAAGTTGCGACAGGGGGCAAGAACCCTCGCGCAGGCCTGCTATACCGCCAACCGGCAGGCCGGAACAGTGGCGGCTGGGAATTTGCACATCAAGGTGGCTCCTGATTTCGTCATGGAAGTAGTTCCCGTCAATACACGCCAGGGGCCACTGATCCTTGGAATTATCGTTCCTCATCCTCTCAACTCCGGGCATGTGGAGGTGGTGGCACGGGGTTTGCAGCAGGTGGTTGACGCCGGTTCACAGTCCTGACTCCCTCATGTGCCGAAGATTTCAATTTTCTTTTGATGTCATTGGTTTAGTTTCACATCCGGTCCGAGCCACGCCTGTCGACTAATACCCCTTAATTTCATGGCTGACGAACACCCCCCGAACCCCGGCCCCAAGGATCCCCGCAAACCGAGTGAATCGGGTGGATTCAATTGGCGGGTCCTCATTCTCTTCGCGATTGCCCTGGGCCTCCTTACCATAGCCCTCTCAGGCGCCGGGAAGGGCAAGGGCAAGTCGATCTCCTTCAGCGAGTTCAAGTCCGATCTGGAGAAGGGGTTGATCGTCAAGGAAGTGAAGCAGTATCCACTCGAAGTTGTTACCAATGAATCCTCGTTCAACGCGCAGATCGTAGGTTACCGGACCAAGGTTCCCACGAATATCCGCCGCAAGGACGAGTCGCCGCGGTCTTTCCGGATTCGGATCAATCTTGATCTGGATGGTCCCAAGTTGACCAGATTGCTGGGCTCCCGCGTGCAGAGTGTGCCGCCTGAGGACGTCACGGGACTGGAGGATCAGGACCGCACCTTCGCTGAATTCGAGCAGTGGGTCGCGGGAGACGAAGTGTTCCTGGAAGCGAATGCTCTCAGGCTTGCTGCCATCCCCAATACAGGAGACGCCTATCTGATGGGAACCCGTCAACCGAGGGAGGCCATGGGGTTTGAAGCGATCCGGGAACTCAAACCCGAGAAAATCCGTGTTCCGGTCAACATCATGGCCATGCAGGAAGAGCTTAATATGCTTTTCAACAGCAAGGTGCCCTACCGGTCGGAGACGAACTACCTGCGAACGGTCCTGCTCAGTTTTCTGCCCATCCTGATCCTTATTGTCCTGCTTTTCCTTCTTTTTCGCCACCAGATGAAGCAGGCCGGGCGGGGAGCGATGAGCTTCGGCAAGAGCAAGGCCCGCATGACGGACATGGAGGGGAACAAGGTGACCTTCAAGGATGTGGCGGGCATCCAGGAGGCCAAGGAAGAACTCTGGGAGATTGTCGATTTCCTCAAGGATCCTCGTAAGTTCCAGAAACTGGGTGCGAGTATCCCCAAGGGCGTCCTGATGATCGGGCCTCCCGGAACAGGGAAAACGCTGCTGGCCCGGGCCATTGCGGGAGAGGCCAGCGTTCCGTTCTTCACTATCAGTGGTTCGGATTTTGTGGAAATGTTCGTTGGGGTGGGTGCCAGCAGGGTGCGGGACATGTTCGAGCAGGGCAAGAAGCAGGCCCCCTGCCTTATCTTTATTGACGAGATCGATGCCGTTGGTCGCCACCGGGGTCACGGATTGGGGGGTGGTCACGACGAGCGGGAGCAGACGCTTAATGCTCTCCTTGTGGAAATGGACGGGTTTGACACTCAGGAGGGAGTTATCATTATTGCCGCTACGAACCGGCCTGACGTGCTCGATCCCGCCCTCCTGCGCCCGGGGCGCTTTGATCGCCAGGTAACCGTCTCCTTGCCTGACGTGAAGGGGCGGGAGCAGATCCTCAAGGTGCATGCCAAGAAGATCAAGCTGGCGGCTGGAACCAATCTGGGGACGGTGGCACGCGGGACACCGGGCTTCTCCGGGGCGGAACTGGCCAACATCATCAATGAAGCGGCCCTGTTAGCGGCGAGCAAGGATCTCAATGCAGTCACCCTGCCTGAGCTTGAGGAAGCCCGTGACAAGGTGCGCTGGGGACGGGAGCGCCGCAGCCTTGCGCTCAGCGAGAAAGAGAAGAAATTGACGGCCTATCACGAAGCGGGTCACGCCCTTCTCCTCGCCACCCTTGAACATACTGACCAGCTGCACAAGGTCACCATCATCCCGCGGGGACCGTACCTCGGAGCGGCTTTTCACCTACCCGAGGAGGACAAGTTTCAGGTTCACAGGATCGAGGGCCAGGAGCAGCTCATCGTCACGATGGGAGGACGGGTCGCGGAGGAGATCGTTTTCGGGGACGTGACCAATGGCGCATCCGGCGACATTCGTCAGGCGACCACCCTGGCCCGCCGCATGGTGTGCGAGTGGGGAATGAGTGAAGAGCTCGGGATGGTGGAATACGGGGAGTCCCGGGACGAGGTCTTCCTGGCCCGGGATATCGCAAAGGCAAAGAACTACTCTGAAGAGACCGCGAAGAAGATTGATGCCGAGATCAAGAGTATCATCGATCGTGCCTACGCCGATGCGAAGCGTATTCTCAGCGAGAAGAGAGATAAGCTTGAACTGATCGCCGAAGCGCTCCTTGAGTACGAGACCCTCGACGGGGCCCAGATCTGCGATTTGATTGAGCATGGCGAGATGAAGAATCCGCCCCGGACTCCCAAGCCGCCCGAGTTGCCTTCCGATAGCGCCCCCGCCACCTCCAGCAAGAAGGTGGAGGACGACGTCGAGGATGACGGCCCCTTGCCGGACCCGGTTGGTGCTCCCGCCTGATGCCTGGATCCGGATTCTCAGTTTCCGGCGCCCACCACCAGTTGGACGAAACCGCGCTCTCCCTTGGGCAGGGCGATGATAACGGAACCGGTCGTGCCTTGGGGGATCGGGTTGCCACTGCTGACCGATGCGGGGTCCAGCACGTTGAAGGGCAGTTCAGGGTCGGTGGTGGTTACGACCGTGAGGGGAGCGGCCGTTCCGCCGTCCGGGAGAGTGAGGCTGAAATCAACGGTCGATGCAGTCGTGCCGTCCGGCCTGAGAAGGTGAGGGAAGGGGGAGTCTGAGGCGTCGAGACCCAGGGCCCACTGCAGGCCGTTGGGGACTCCATCACCGTTTGCGTCTTCCAGTTGAGTCGCCCCAGCGATGCCATTCTGTTCTGTCCAGGCGACAAAGGGGTCCTCCGGTTCGATTTCGATGGTGGCAGGACCAACAAGCTTGGCGATCCCGTTGGCGCCGATCGGGATCTCAAAACCCTCGGCCTCGAAGACCTCGTTGACGGCGATGGGCAGGAGCACCTCCACATTATAGCTCTTACTGGTGGGGGTAGTTCCGGTCGGGACGAGGGTCACGGTGCCGGCTCCGATTCCCGTCCCGCCGATGGGAGTGTCGGAGAAATTAAAGAGAATCTCGCTTGTGGTTCCCAAGAGCGTGAAGTCCCCGCTCAGGTCGCCGCTGACCACGGTGAAGCTGTGTTGGGCAGAGTCGAATTCCCCGGTGACTGGGTCCACAATTCCAGGAGGATTGGGCGTGGCAAGGGTCATTTCGAGGGTAGAGCTTTCCAGGTCATAGCTGCCAATGAAGAAGGTGCTCCCTGACATTTCGATCGCCGATCCCTGAAAGCTCCCATCGACAATCGTCATCTCGGAGACCTGGTCGGTCACTGGATCTATCTCAAGCAGGACCTCAAGGTTGCCAGACAGTATTGAAGTATCCGAACCGTTAGGGAGGACTGGCGGTTCGAATTCGATGGTGATCCGGTTGAAGTTCGCTTCGTTGACTGCTGTGAGGGTGGCAGTCGCTGGTGCGGCGGAGAGGGACTGGCTCAAGGAGATCTGGAGGAGCAGGAGGAAGAAAAGGGATCCGGCAGGCTTCATGTTAGTTTCTTATCATAGTCATGATGCAACTGCCAATATGGAACATCTTCCCGGGAAGGGTTGTCAGGCCGGGACGCGTTCGACCTGTCCCCCAAGTTGCAGCAGTTTGTCGTCTATATGCTCGTATCCCCGGTCGATATGGTAAAGGCGGTTGATTTCGGTGGTTCCTTCAGCCTTGAGTGCAGCAAGAACAAGGGCGGCCGAAGCCCGAAGGTCCGAGGCCATGACCGGGGCCGCACTGAGACACTGGACCCCTCGCACCAGCGCCCGCCCTCCGTCGACCGTGATGTCGGCCCCCATGCGTTTCATTTCGGAGCAATGCATGAAGCGCTGGGGAAATATGGCATCCTCCACCAGCGAGATGCCCGGCGTGGTGGCAAACATGGCCGTAAACTGGGCCTGCATGTCAGTGGGGAATCCCGGGCAGGGAGCGGTGGTAACGTCGCAACCCCGGGGCGCTTCCCCTGGCGAGATCGTCAC
>JAAZXD010000145.1 GCA_014240355.1 Roseibacillus sp.
TGTTAGGATAACGCCCAGGAGGAACGCGAGTATGGAGCAGATCCCGACAGTTGCGAATCACTTGCTTGTTCCCGCCGGGAGGCCTGTCCTGCAGTCTCAGAATCCGGTGTCGTCATAGTCCGCGATGCTTTTGCGGACGAGGCGATAGAAGAAGCTTCCTCCGGGATCTCGGGCATCGGTCACGGTTACCTGATTGGCATCCACGCTGAACGCCGCGCCTTCTTCGACCCATGCCTGGAGGTCGGCAGAAGACTCGACCTGGTAGGTGCCGCCTTCAACCGTGGACCAGGTGAGGATGATCTCATCTGAATCGGGGCTGTGACGGACGGCATCAATCGTGTCTTCCATGTTGGGTCCGCCCAGGAAGTGGACGGTGGTGCCTTCCGTGACGGCATTCACGGTTCCCCCGGTGGGGGATCCAATGAACTGAGGACCGATGTTGTAGGGAAAGACCGGGTTGCCATCGGGATCGATACAGGTGAAGTAGGCCCAGGTGCCCCCGGGAAACTCCGGGGTCACACAGAAGCGGCCGTTCTGTTCGTTGAGATCGAAATCTTCCCCGAGCGTCATGTCGAGGTCGCCCTTGTAGTCGTGGTCCTCCAGGTAGCGACCGAGGGAATAGGTCTCCCCGTCGATTTCGGCGTTGACGTTGGGACCGAGTTGACTGCCGGAGAGAGCGGGGCCAACACCGTGGAACCGCTCGGCCCAGGCAGGATAACTGGCTCGTGCTGCGCCGCTGGCAAGGTCGGTTCGCAGTTGATAACCGGAAATCATGCGGCGGATGGGACTGGAAGGGTCCTCGGAATCAGAGTAACCGTAGGGTCCGTAAATCGGGTAGCCATCGGCGACCCAGCCGATGATGGGAGAGTGCCGACCGTTGAAGTTTTCAGCGTAGGTATTTGTGGCGATGTCGTGATCCACACTGTCCCCGAGGGCATGACGGAGGGCCGGGGGATTGACATGATAGTGGTGATTGCCCCCAGCTTGGTGTGCCTGGGCATTGTCGAAGGTCACTCCTTCGCTGACGTAGGCATCGCGGTTCCAGTAACCACTGCCGGGGGAGGCGTCCTCGCCCCTGAAGCTGCCATAGGAAAAGCCGTCCTGACCGTCGAACTGGGCCACCCCGTCCACGAAGTATCCAACGGCCCCGAGTGATGTGGCCGTAAGGTTAGCGGGGATGGCCGGGTCCCTCGGGATACGGTAGATGACGGCTTGATTGGATGGAAAATTCGGGAAAGGCAGGGTCTTGGCTTCGTCTCCATACCAGGGTCCCATCACGTGGCTGGAAGCCAGTCCGGTGGTGTGGATGTAGATCCAGTCGGAAGAGGATTCGATCCTGTGGACCCCGCCGTAGGTGGGCTGGGTCTGGTTGCCCTGGCCCCGGCTCCAAGTGGTGACCGCATCCCCGGCACTTTCGTCGACCAGGTTGCGGTAGATCCGGGCGTAGCTTCCGGACTCCTCGGTGTACCAAGAGGAGATGAGCGGATCGGCCTGGACACAGAGGGAAGCCAAGGCGAGGAGAGCGGGCAGGAGGAGTGTTTTCATGGGAGGGTTTTGGAGGATTCGGAGAAATGAGACCTTACAGCATGAGGGTCGACGCGGACGATTAACCGATGGGCATATCATGGGAAGCAGGTGGCGATTAAATTAATAGGGGTCATCGGGTGGTTCACCTGCTACGTCCCGGCGACCTTGAAGTGGATTGCGAAGGACTGGGTGTCATCCACCGCGTCCAGTTCATTTTCAATCTCAATAACCCCGGCGAAGCGGCGTTCGCGCTGGGCCTCCGTCAGGAGGACTCCCAGCTTTTGCACGTAGGTCTTGCGAGCGGTTTCCATCACCTCGGCGTACTCCTGATCAAGTTTGCGCTGTTCACGGAGGTGGGCATTGCACACTGGGCCAATTTCGGCAGGAAGGGCCGGGAACCGGCCTTCTTCGCTGATGCGTCCATCCTGTGCGACCTTTGCCCGGGCCTGTTGGAACTCAATGGAAAGGCGTCCGCGATTCTGGAGAGCGAGGGCATTGTACCAGTTCTCGAGGGCCGTATTCATGGCAGTGCCGTTGTTCTTGAGAAGTTTCAGGAACCTTTCCCGCTTGCTGGTGAGATTGACCGTGCACTGGTTGCGCAGCTTGGTCCAGGATTCGGACTTCCCGGGGGGAGGAGTTTCCGCTGCGAACTGGTCCTTGCTCCACTCGATGACGAGAGCAGGGAGTTCAACCGTGGGGGCCACATTATCCCAGCCGGCGGCCTCCCCGGCCGTGAAGCAGAGCGAGGTGGCCCCGGGATCAAGACCACGGGCAGGGGGTGGGGACCAGGCCGTGAAGGACCAGGGTTCCTTGGTGACCCACTGCCACGAATCGCCTTTATAGTAGCCCCCGATCCAGGCGGCCATATTTTCCTGCAGGCAGGTGCTGAGTACGCGATTGAGGTAGTCGTGCTCGGCCTGGTTTCCCGGAATGGCCAGGTGCCCATTGGCTTCCCTGGCCAGGTCCCGGGCCTTTTCCCATCCGAGCTTTCGCTCGAGGACGAGGTAATGTCGTTCTCCACTCGTGACCGTGCCCGGGGGGAAGGCCGGCAGCCGCTGGTCAATCGACAAGTTGAAGCGCTGGAGCTGAGCATTGAAGGATCCCGGGTTCCTGCCGTCCAGATGCCACTGGAGGAAAAAGGGATGCCTGGCCTTTCCGGGGAGGGCCCGAATTGTTCCACCTCCGCTCATGTTGAGGTAGCGGCCGGTCGCCTCGGTGGGCTTACTCAGGGGAGAGGTGGTTCCATCCACCCATCCCCAGGTTTTGGCCCCGGTCATCCCTCCTCCCAGCCAGGTGGTCCTGCCCTCGGGGAGCCGGGCGACCAGGGCGATGCGCTCTTCCTCGTTGCGGATGGTGGCGAGATGAGCGCCGTGGGCTTCCGCGAACTTGCTGGCGTCGCCCCAGCTCATGGCTGACCCCACGAAATAGACCTTGCGGGTGGCCAGGTCCCAGGTGCCTTCGGGGAACCGGCTCCGTTCCCCGCGAAGGAGCCGGTCCTGGAGATTGGGGAGGGTCCATGCGCGCGGTTGCGGGGGTGCGGGCTGTTGCGGCTTGTTCGTGAGCGGCGTGTTCGTGAGGTCGGCCCAGGGGTTCTTCCGGCCTTTCGAGTCATTTGCACCCTTCAGTTTTTCAGCCATGTCGGCCCGGCGTTCCGAGTCTTCTTTTCTCCGGTTGTAGGCGGACCAAACGTAGAGGAGGGCCATCAGGAGGATGGCGATTATCAGGATCTTGGATGCGATCAGGCGGTCGTAACGTCTGGACTCGGTGGCCGCCATCGCCGCGATAGTCTCATTTTGCTGGACCGCCCGTCCGTGCGATTCCTCCACTTCGTCGGAAGTCTGCAGCTCGGCTGCGGGTTCGTTGCTCCTGCTACTCAGCAGGCTGCTGCCGCCCTCGTCGTCCAGATGATCGACGAGGGGTTCGAGCTCCCTGGCCATCGCCCCGGCGTTGGCAAAGCGCATGCCGGGAGCGGGGTGCATGGCCCGACGCACGATCTTGTCGAACCGGGCGTCTACCTTCTGGTCCTTGGTCCGGGAGGGAGGAGCGTAGTCCTCGGCGGGGAGTTCTCCGGTCAGCAACTCGTAGAGGATCACGCCCACGGAGTAGACATCGGATCGTTCGTTGGCCTTGGGAGGATCCTGCATTGCCTCCGGGCTGGAATATTGCGGGGAGACGCAGTCCTCCGTCTCGTTGGAATGTCCGACCAGTCCGAAATCACCAATGCGTGGTTTCCGGTTGGAGCCGATCAGGATGTTCGAGGGTTTGAGGTTGCGATGAGCGATGCCGGCCTTATGTGCCTGGGCAAGTCCTTCGCAGATGGATAACACTACCTGGGCGGCGGTTTTCTGTGCGATCGCCCGGCCGCGCGCCGAGTTGCGAAGGGACTTCCCGTCCACGAAGTCCATGATGAGGTAGAGGTAGCCTTTGATTTCGCCGAAGTCGTGCACCCCGATCAGGTTCGGGTGGCGTAGTCTGGCCATGGTTCTGGCCTCCTCCTCGAAACTGGCACGGAAAGCCGGGTCGCGGCCGAACTTCCTGGGGAGGATCTTGAGTGCAATATCACGGTCGAGGGATTTCTGCCGGGCGAGGTAGACTGCTCCCATGCTGCCACGGGCCACTAGTTGTTTGACCTCGTAAGCAGGCAGGAGGGCATTGAGCTCCTTCGGTTTCGGAGTCCCGGAGGCGTCATCGGCTGCCCTGTGTTGATCTGGCATCGGGGTCAAAGTGGGGGGTGCAAGAGATCCGCCTTCTGTGGCTGGGCTCCGTACGCTTGCGCCAGATTACGGGTTCCATGGCCGAAAATCGATCACGGGATTGTCGAAAAGGGAGGGAAGGGGGGTGGATGGAAGCTTGTGATTTGAGGGCTTCAGTCTCTGGCGGGCGGAATGGCGTTCTCCGGGAAGGGTAGTCGCGTAGACAAGAAACGCTCCCGGGCGCATGACCGGGGAGCGTTCCAGAGAATGATGTGCAACTGATGCGGCCTTCAGATTCCGACTTGGGAAGGTCTGGCCACAGCTAGTCAAGGGGCTTGACCTTGACACTCCGGATATGAACCTCGCTGCCGGGGTCGTGGCACTGGATGGCGAAGGTGCCGCTGTCGAGGAAGCGGTCGAAGCCACCGCGCTCCGCCTTGGTCGGGCCATCTTTCGGTTCGGTGTACTCCACCGTGGTCTTGCCGTTGACCTTCATGGTGATGCTCTTGCCCTTCACGGTGATGTGGTAGTCGAACCACTCCTCGTCCTTGTGGGGAGCAGTGTTCATGACATTGCGCACACCGTAGAGGCTGCCCGTCTTCTTGGGGTCTCCCTGGGTGGCGTTGATCTGGGCCTCGTAGCCCTTCTTGGGCCAGCCGTTCTTCTGGAACTTGGTGTGGAAGTAGAAACCGGCATTGGCGCCCTTCTTGGTGAGGATTTGGAGCCTGGCCTCAAAGTTCCTGAAATTGGCCTTGTTCACCTTGCCGCTGTAGAAGAGGTGGGAGCGGGGTCCCTTCACGATGATCTTGCCCTCGTCCACCTTCCAGGAGGCGGGCGATTCGTTGATGGTCCAGCCATCGAGGTTCTTGCCGTTGAAGAGTTCGTAGAATCCGTCCTTGTCCTTGGACTTGTGATGGTCGGCCAGGGCAAGGCCTGACAGCGTGAGGATGAAGGCGAGAGTGCTGAGCAGTTTCATGGTGGGGCTGTGATAGGGGGCGGGGGGGTGGCTGGCAATGCGAATACGAGCTGGTCCCGGTGCTGATTGCGGGAGCCGGTTCTATTTTGACAGACAGGTGACAGGCGGGTGCTTCCGGGGCCGGCGACCCCTTACTTCCCCAGTCCCTCGCGTCTGCGTCTGGCCTCCTCCCGCTGTCTGCGGTCCCTCTCCCCCTTCTCTCTTTCAATACGCTCCTCAAGTTTCCGGTCAGCCCGCTGCATGGGCGATTCTCCCGGTGTGCCGGGCGTGGTTGCCCGGGTACCTTCTCCGGTTAGAAAGGTCTCCCCCAGCGTGATACCCAGCACGAATGGCCCGGCGGCGCGGTGTCCTGACTCGATACCGATTGACTTGATGGCTTTCTTTGGCTGGGGATTGGGGATCTCGATCTCGTAGATGGCCGGGTGGTTTCCGCTATCGCGCCGCTTGCCCCGCCAGATGCGGTCGGCTCCGGGGATATCCCGTGAGGAATACCAGTCGGCGATATGGTGACGGTAGAGCAGGGGGAAGGGCTTGGAACTGCTTCCGTCGAGATAGTTGAGGGTGATCTGGGCCACCTTGGTCCCGGTCTCTTCCCAGTAACTCCAGATCAGCCCTCCCACAAGATAGAGCGCTCCGGCCTTCTGGTAGACCGGAATGTCGTTCACGGCGGTGGGCCACTTCCGGCCATAGTAGGCATTCATGTCCTTGCCCCTGAGGCGGGAATTGGACTCGGGGTAAATGCCGGAGTTGAGCTGCAGGATCCCGCCGATATCGTATTTCATGCCGCGGAGCGAGCGGTAGCCGGTAAAGGCAGGAGCGATCTGGCTGGCAGTGCTCCCGATCCAGGTCCTGCTGTCCGGTTGGGCGTTGTAGACGTCTTCGAGGTCGATCTTTCGAAGGGTCAGGAAGGGTACCAGTTCCCTGTCGATTTCATCGGTATTGGCATTGGCATTGAGACGGCTGCGCTGGAGTTTCAGGAGGAAGGTGCGATAGGTCTCCTGCATCTCGATCAGGGTGGAGACGACCTGGGCCTGCAACTGGGTCTTGGGGCTCCTCAGTTCGGGAGGCACGAAGCTGTTGCTGATAATGGCGTGGGGGGCGAGGTAGCCGCGCTGCCACTCGAGTGCAGCGATGCGTTCCCGTTCCTCTCCGAGATGTTTGACCGTGGGGTTGTCGGAGCCTTTCCCGGCCTGCTCAAGGAGCTGCCCGATGCGTTTGTCATAAGAGCTGAACCAGGTAGCCAGCCGGGTTTGGAGGGTTTTGCGATATTGTTGCTGGAGGCGGGCCAGTTGGGGATCCCTGGGGACAGGCTCGGTGGGGGCAGGGCGGCGGGGCGGATCCTGCGGTTCGGGGTGGGCGGTGTTCCGGGGGTTGTTCAGCCCTTCCACCTCAAAGGTGAAGTTTCGCCGCCGGAAGCGCACCTTCTGTCCCTTCTGGTTCCGTCCCTCGAGCCACGGCTCGCGCCAGCGAAGGGTCAAGCTTCCCGAATCCCCCGGGCGGACGATGTGCAATTCACCGTCCTCGGTGGTGGAGAAGGTTTCCTTTGCCTGCTCTTCGCCGTCGAGTAGCCGGACGGTTGAACCTCCTTCAAAGAATAGATGAACGGCCCGGGCGTCGGCGGGTCCGAAGCGCAGGACCCACTCTCCATCGGGAGGACGGGCCAGGAGCTTGAAGGGGCTGGCACCCAGCCATTCGATCCAGTGGATCTCGCTTTCGAAGAGCCTGTTTCCCGGAAGGGCGTTTTCCCGGCGCAGGGTATCGACACTCTCCTGGTGAAGTTGCTTCACCTTGTTGGCATGCTGGTATTCGAGTTGTCTCTGGTGGTCGAAGGCGTAGCGGTTGAGGAGATCAACCATGGTGGCATCCAGGGCGATCTTCGTTTCCGGAGAAAGATAGCGGGGCAGCAGGCCGAGCCCGTGATCAATGAGGGAGAGGTAAGGTTGCCAGGCCTGTTCCTTGCCGACCACCTCCTGCTGGAACCCAACCACGTTGCGCTGTCGGGCCACCACCAGATCGTTTGCGGCGCTGATGAGGGAATTGCGCATCTCGGACTTGTGGGCTCTCAGGTGGAAGGAGGGATGGGGAGGGGAAACATCCGGGATGGGCGCGGGGGGAGCGAGGTTGCGGGATGAACCACTTGCTCCTGGGTTGCCGGCTTCATTGGGTATCAGGTCAGTGCGTTCCTTGCCTCCGGTGAGTGCGAAGACGACCGCAGCCACGATGATCAACCCCACCAGGGCAAGGAGGAGAGGTGAGAGACCCTGGTGGGACCTGGAGGAGGGGATTGCAGGAGCTTTGAGGATGGAGGAAGACGGCCGCCCCGGGGTGACGGGGGTGAGAAGGGGAACGCGGGTCTGGCGGGCGGCCTCCAGCCAGGTCTCCAGTTCGTGGGCAAAGGCCTTCCCGTCTGCGGGTCGTTCGAGGGGATCAGGTGCGAGGGTCCGGCCCACGAGTTCAGGCAATCCGCGGAGGTCGGGAACAAGGGAGAGGTCGGCAGGCGTTTCCAGGGAAGGCGCGACACCGGTCACCAGTTCGTGCAGGATGATGCCCAACGAGTAGACGTCGGAAGCAGGGCTGGCAGATGCGGAATCGTGCAGGACTTCGGGGGCCACGTAACCGGGGGTTCCCGTTTTCATGCCGGGGCCCATGTCGTCGGCCCGCCCGGCCAGTCCGAAGTCACCCAGAACTGGTTTGAGTTTGCGGGTGACCAGGATGCTGGCCGGCTTGATGTCGCGGTGGAGGAGGGCGTGCTGGTGGGCTTCCCCGAGTCCGCGGGCCACTCCCTCCACGATCTCGGCGGCCTGGACCGGTTCGACTTTCCTGCCATTGGTGGAGCGATGGAGGACGTTGCCGTCGATGAACTCCATCACGAGGTAGAGCATGCCGGCCACCTCTCCGAAGTCGTAGATC
>JAAZXD010000146.1 GCA_014240355.1 Roseibacillus sp.
GAGAGCGGAGTTGAGCGAGGGGCTTGAAGGCACTTTCCCCCAGGGCGATGAGCTGTGCCTGGGCCCGGTCACGCACGGCAGGGCGGGGATCGCCAAGCAGTTTGGCGAGGTTTGTGGCGGCCAATTGGTCCCATTGGATCTTCGCGCCCCGGGGATCGGTCGGGGAGGATCCCTCCTTCCTGCGAATCCGGTAGATCGCACCGAGCACCTCGGGCTTGGCGGCCTTGGAGTGCGGACACCCCCAGCTCAACCAGCCTCCCGTGTCCAACAGGAGCAAACTCCCGTCCGCATCTTCCAGAATATCGGTGGGATGAAAGTCCCGGCTGGAGGAGGTGAGGAAATCCCCGTCCCTGGCAGTGAAGGTGGCGCCGTCGGAGATGAGTCTGATATGGCGCACCCGGTTGGAATTGAAGTGGCAGGCGAAAAGGGTGTCACGGTAGTCATCGCCGAACTGCATTCCGCGGTAACGCATCAAGCCGGCCGGGGCGACCTGTCCCCAGCGAATGGTGGCGGGAACGCGGTGGCCGGTTTCCGGGAGGAGGGGTTGTCCGTAGAGTCGCTGGGTGAGTCCGCGGGGAAACCAGTGAATGAGTGCGTCATGGCGCTTGCCGCCGAAGCTGTCGTAGATGGCGGCGGTGGAAAGAACCTCGCCGCTTCTGGTGAAGGCGATGTCGACCGGGTTGATCGGTCCCTGCCCGTCGATTCGCACGTCGCTCCCGTCCGGGCGACAGGAGAAGATTCCGCCCGCCCGGCTCTGCCCGGTCCTGCTCCCGTCCGGTCCGGTGAACTGATAACCGAAGTGGCCGCCGCTGAAGTAGAGTCGACCATTGGGGCCGAGGTAGGGGCCGTGCTGGTTGGCCCGGCCATCGAACTCCATCTCCCCGATGATTTTCTCACGTTTGTCGGCCACGCCGTCGTCGTCCGTGTCCTCCAGTCTCCAGAGGTAAGGGGCGGAGACGATGTAAAGGGCCCCGTTGTGCCAGAGGCCACCCTCCGGCATGGTCATTCTGTCGGCGAAAATGGTGCTCTGGTCGAAGACGCCGTCGCCATCCGTATCGGTGAGGCGGCGCACGAAGCGGGGCAGTTCCTTTTCGATCTCCTTGCGGGTGGTGAGGTTGCGCCCGTCGCTTTCGGCCACGTAGAGGTGCCCGCGATCATCGAAGCAGGCCATCATGGGATACTTGAGAAGAGGGGGAGCAGCTGCGAGCGTGACCTCGAATCCGTCCCGTAGCTCCAGTGGAGGTGATTGAAAGGGCGTGTTCTTTTCAGCACCGTTGATTGTCCCCCCAAGGACCAGTCCACATGTCGTCAGGGCGATCAGGGATGTGAGCTTCTTCCGCTTGCCAGTGCCGGGGCCGGGTGTTAGGGCCTTCATTGATTGGAGTCGACGACCACTGCAATGGGGATCATGCTCCTTGTCAACATACCAAGCCACCATGCGCGCACATACCTTTGAAAAGATGGCCCGTGGTCTCGTTCTCACCGCTCTCTGTGGTTGGACGCTGACTAGTATAGGAACAGCAGCAGAACCTCAAACCGCCTCCGGACTTCCGGCCGAAGGCAAACTTGACGCTCACCTCGGCAAGGCCGCGTTGGAGTTGACCCAGGTCTTCCGGGGGGAACGATTTCCCAATGTGGTGGTGGGTGTTGATGGCACGGTGGTGGCCACCTTCGGGACCAGCAGCGTGCGGGCCCGGCTCAGCCAGGACGCCGGGGCCACCTGGAGCGAGGAGATCGCCATTTCGAAGCCTGGATTCCAGTGCGGGGGACTCACCGTGAGCGAGGGAACCGGGGAGATCTTCGCTTTCGTGGAAGAGCGTCATCCTCCCGCGCCTCTCCATGTCTTCAAGAGCGGGGATCACGGTAAGAGCTGGGAGAAGGTTGAGGCCATCATCAAGCCGGACTCGGAGGGGAACGTGCCCTCGATGCACATGAATGATCACGGAATCACCCTGCGGCATGGCAAGCATGCGGGCAGGATTATCCGTCCTTCGCGCTGGTATGCCGGCAAAAATGCGCGGGAGAAATGGCCGGAGCATTACACCAATGCAGTCTTCAGCGACGACGGGGGAAAGACCTGGGAGACCAGTGATCCTTTTCCAGCCAAGGGAACAGGGGAAGCCACCATCGCGGAGCTGAGCGATGGCACGGTGTATTATAATTCCCGTCGGCACTGGGCGGAGGAAGGGGCTGATCCCCGGCGCCGCTGGACGGCCACCAGCACGGATGGAGGCAAGACCTGGAAAGACCTGACCTATTGCAAGGTCCTGCCCGACGGTCCCCAGAATACGAACTATGGATGCATGGCCGGGTTGACCCGCCTGAATGTGAAGGGGCGCGACATACTCCTCTACAGCAACTGTGACAGTCCGGGTGGCCGCAGGCTCGGCACGGTTTGGGCGAGCTTTGATGGCGGAAAGACCTGGCCCATCAAACGGCTCGTTTTCCAAGGAGCCTTTGGCTACTCCGCGATGACCTCGGGACGTCCCGGGACAAAGACCGAGGGGCTGGTCTTCCTCCATTTTGAGGGAGGCCCCAAGGGAGGATCCACCCTGGCCCGCTTCAACCTGAGCTGGGTGCTCGGGGGCAAGGAGACCGGAGACGGGACCGTGCCGGACTGGGGGAAGACCGGAGCGAAGTAGAGCAAATCCCGTGGCGGACGCTCACTTAACGGTGAGCGAGATCGGGGAGGAGTGCGTAGTTCCACCTTCACCACCCTGTCTTCCGGGATGGATCGTGCAATTCGGCTTGCCGCTCCATGGTTCGGCTTCTCATAGTCGGGGGGTGAGTTTAGGCGGTCCTTCTCGCTTGTTGCTGTTTGCGGTTTTTCCTGTTCTCAGCCACGGATTGATTTCCGGGGAACCGGTGGTTCCCGCCTTTGATCTGCTGCACGGTGATCCGGAAGGAAAGGCCGCCGCAGGGGAACTTCTCCTGGGTGAACTCAACTGTCTCTCCTGCCACGAGCAGCAGGGGGACACTCCGGTGGTTGCGACCAAGAGGGCGCCGGATCTCTCCGCCGTCGGGGCCAGGGTAACTCCCGGTTATCTGCGCAGGTTTCTTTCGGAGAATCACGAAGTGAAGCCGGGCACGACCATGCCGGACCTCTTTCATGGCACAGCGGCCGGGGACCGGCAGGCAGAAGTCGAGTCGCTGGTGCATTTTCTGGTATCGCAGGGGGGTGGGATCCAATCCTCCGGGCGTGGTGGCAGTGCGCGTCTGGTGGAGCGCGGCCGCGATTTGTATCACTCGGTGGGCTGTGTTTCCTGTCACGAACCGGAGATGCCGATAGAGGGTCCCGGGGCTTCGGCAATCCCTCTCGGGGAACTGGCTGCGAAGACCACGGTGGATCATTTGACGGCCTTTCTTCTCGATCCTCTCAAGATTCGCAGGTCCGGGCGCATGCCCAGGTTGTGGCTGTCGGAGAATGAAGCGCATGCCCTGGCAGTGTATCTCCTTCGGGACCAGTTGAAGAATCAATCCGGGTTGAAGACCAAGGCGGAGCCGGGTGTGCGGTGGGAGTATTTCGAGGCGCCTCTGGGAGACAGATTGCCTGACTTCGAGACACTCACGGCCACGAAGAGAGGAACGCATGGAACCATCACCTTCAACATGGGCTTCCAGAAGCGGCGCCAGGATTTCGCAATGCGTTGGCGTGCGATCCTCAAGGTTCCGAAAGACGGGAAGTGGACATTCTTCACGGTTTCGGATGACGGCTCGCAGGTGCTCCTTAATGGGGAACCGGTGGTGGACAGTGATGGGGTGCATACCCGGAAGGAGGTGTCGGGTTCGGTGGAACTGAAGGCGGGTGAACACGAGTTGGACGTGCGCTACTTCCAAAAAACGGATAGTGCGATTTTTGGGGTGGGATGGCAGGGGCCGGATGTCCCCAAGCAACGTATTCCCTCCTGGAATCTCTTCCTGCCGCGGGGGAATCCGATGTCTCCGGTTGGGCACGAGACCATGGTGATCGATCAGCAAAAGGTGGCAGGAGGGGCGAAGATTTTCGTCAACCGCGGTTGTGCTTCATGCCATTCTCTGCCCGGGCGGGAGTCGTCTCCAGGCGCAAACCCTTTCGCGGATCTCGTCCCTGACCGAGGCTGCCTTTCGGCGAACGTGCCGGCGAACGCGCCAGACTACAATCTTTCGCAAGTCCAGCGGTCGGCGTTGAAGGAGGCTCTGGCACTCAGGGAAGAGCGGCGGGAGCCTTTAACGGCCGGGCAGATTGTGCAGAAGCATCTGGCCTCCTTCAACTGTTATGCCTGCCACCAGAGGGGGGGGCTGGGAGGACCTGATGACTCGCGTCGCGGGTTCTTCGGAACCAAGATGGAGATTGATCTGGGGGAGGAGGGGAAAATCCCCCCCAACCTGGATACGGCCGGATCCAAGTTCCGCAAGGAAGCACTGGAACGAATCCTCTATCACGGTGAGATGCATGTGCGGGGACGATTCATGTCCACCCGCATGCCGGGTTTCGGCAAGGAGAACCTGGAGCCGCTGGTGGCGGCCTTTCTTGAAGCCGACGCCCGGCCTGATGACGCCAGGGCTGTTGAATTCAACTATGGATCAGCCCGCGACGGACAGGCCCTGGTTGGCACGGGTGGGCTCGTCTGTATCACCTGTCATAATGTGGGAGGACGTCAGGCGGTGGGGATTCCCGGCATTGACCTTGCGGAAATGCAGCAGCGGCTCACCCCGGGCTGGTTCGTCCGTTTTCTTCACAATCCTCAGGCTTTCAACAGGGACACCCGCATGCCGGCGTTCTGGCCTGGTGGAGTGGCCTCCTTCAAGAAAATCGCAGGGGGCGATACCAACAGGCAGGTTGAGGGGATCTGGAACTACCTCTCCCTCGGTAAATCCATGCCTCCCCCGCCTGGAATAGCTGAAGAAGGGGGAACAGGAAGTGAACTCAAGCCTCTCCTCGAGCCTGTCGTGCACCGTACTTTCATGACCGACGTGGGGCCCCGGGCCATCGTGGCGGGCTTCCCGGAGCGGGTTCACGTGGCATTTGATGCCAATGTCACCCGCTTGGCGAAGACCTGGAGGGGACGTTTTTTTGATTCTTCCGGGGTGGCAAGCGGTCGCAGCGACAAGTTTTTCAGCCCTCTGGGGACGGATATCTACAATTTTCCGGCGGGGCCCGCCTTTGCCTTCCTGGAAACGCCCGCCGCTCCCTGGCCCTCCGTGGGCAGGACAGATCGGGACGTGGGTGGTGAGTTCCAGGGTTACCGCCTGACATCTAATGGCGAACCGGTCTTTCAGTATCAGCTTGGAGGCTGCTTCATCCAGGAGCAGCCCAAACCGGTTCTCCAGCCAGGAGGAGCCGTCCTGCAGCGCCACTTCAAGCTCAGGGCCGGGAAGGACTTCGCGCGAAAGGGCCTGACGTTCATAGCCGCCACCGGGCAGGCGATTGAGAAGCGGGACGATGGATCATGGGCTGTTGACAAGAAGGTTTCGCTCTGGATTGAAGGGAACCAGGAGATGCAACCTTCTGTTCGTGAGGGATCGGGAGGCCTTGAGCTGATGGTGCCGCTCTCCCTGGCCCCGGGAGATCAACTGGAATTCAACATTCGGATCAAATGGTAGCTCATCAGATGCGTCGCATTCTTCCTGTCCTTTTCACTGTCGCCGGTCTCTCGGCGGCGGCCCAGAATTCCGAGGATGAATTCTACAGGATCGACACCTTCCCGGACCGGGGGCTCAAACTTGAAATAGGTGCCCTGACCAAACTTGGGGACGGGAGCATCCTGCTGGGAACCCGCACCGGTGATGTGTTTTTCGCGGAGGGGGCCTACGAGGATGACCCGGAAAAGGTTTCCTACAGGAAATATGCACGCGGGCTGGCTCAACCCCTTGGCTTCCTGGAGCACGAGGGCTGGGTCTATACCGCCCAGCGGGGCGAGTTGACCCGGATGCGGGATTCAGATGGTGACGGGAAAGCCGATGAGTTCATCACGGTCTGTGACGACTGGGAAATCAGCGGCAACTATCACGAATACAATTTCGGTCCACGAATGGACAAGGACGGCAAGATGTGGGTTACCCTCAACAAGCCCTTCGGTGGTCAGCCCTATGGACGGGCTCACTGGCGGGGGTGGGCCGTTCGGATCGATCCCCGGACGGGCAGGATGGAGCCCATGTGCACGGGCCTGCGTTCACCTGCCGGGGTTGAAGCGAGTCCCGATGGGGAGATCTTCTACACAGACAACCAGGGTGAATGGTGCAACGCCTCCAAACTATCGCACCTCGCCAAGGGCGAATTTCACGGACATCCCCATGGCTTGCCGAGCAAGGAACTGGCCGGATCCCCCTTTGATCAGATTCCCAGCCCCAAATCGGGGACCTACATGAAGGATCTTCATGAAACGATACCCCAGTGGAAAATGCCGGCGGTCTGGTTTCCCTACAACAAGATGGGCAAGAGCCCGAGCGGGATGTGCTGGGATACCTCCGGGGGCGGGTTTGGTCCGTTCGCGGGGCAGCTCTTTGTGGCTGATCAGCACCACGCCTGGGTCATGCGGGTGTTTCTCGAAAAAGTGGAAGGCCACTGGCAGGGCGCATGCTTCCGGTTTCGTGAGGGGTTCCAGTGCGGAATCATTCGCGTGGCCTTCGGTAAAGACGCCTCGATGTTCGTGGGGATGTCGAATGCGGGCTGGGGAGGCCGGGGAAACAAGGGTTGGGGATTCCAGCGGTTGCGCTGGACGGGCAAACTGCCCTTCGAGGTTCACAGCATGAAGGTGCAGAAGGGCGGGTTCCTCCTGACTTTCACCAAGCCGGTGGACATGGCGGCAGCCGGGAGGGTGGAAAACTACGCTATGAAAAGCTACACCTACAAGCTGGAGTCGCGTTATGGCGGGCCGGAGGCAGACACCCAACCGGTCTCCATCAAGTCCGCCGAGGTGCTGGAAGAGGGAAGGGCGGTGCGCCTGACCCTCGACGGAATGCGGGCCGGTTATGTGCACGAATTGGTGATGAGCAATCTGATCGCCCGGGACGGTGCCAAGCTCCTGCATCCCGAGGCTTACTACACCCTGGTCAAGATCCCGCGGTAGCGACGGTTCACAGCGTCCCGCCGGTTCTTCATGGAAACGAAAACGCCGTGACCTGGAACAAGGTCGCGGCGTTCCGGAATTGTCGAATTGCCGGAATTCTATTCCCCGGGGAGCTTCTTCCGGCTTGCCTTGGAAAGGTTGGAGATATCGTACCAGACCGTCTTTCCGTTCGGGAGGAGGAAGAGGACTTTGCCGCCCTTCACTTCCCTGGCGGCGGCCTCGATGACGCGCCCGGCAGTGTTCTTCCATTCGGTGAACTCAGGCTGGTCGGCGGCAGGAGAGGTCGCATCATCTTCCGTCGTCTTGCGGTCGGCTTCCGCGCCACCATTCAGCACATCGACGTTTTCCAGGGTGGTCCGGAGGGTGCGCACGGATTTGCGCATGTCGTTTTTCAGAGAGGTGTAGGGGATCGCGTCAATGCCCTTCCGTCCGTCAGCGGTTGTGACAAACACCATCGGAATGGTGTTACCGCCCTTGGCGCGCACTTCCCTGGCTCCAGCGGGAAGGTTGCCGAAATCCGTTCTCGAATTGGCAAAAACAACCACGCCGACAGACTTAAATGACTTGAAGGCCTCCGAACTGGCGGCCAGGCAAGGTCCTCATGTGGTGCCCGGGTCAGTGAAGACAAAGATGAGAGGCTTCTCCTTTTCGGTGGCTGTGGCCATGGCTTCCTCCATGTCTTCCACCTGATAGACAGAACGGGGGATTTTCAGGTTTGCAAGGCTCAGTTGGGTGATGCCTGCCAGCACCAGGGCTGCCAGAATGTATGTTTTCATGTGTGGTAATGTATGCCCTGAGGCCCTGGTGTCCAGCACAGATAGCCTGGGTGGGGATGCTTGCCAGAGGGTGATCACGGTGTTGAGGGAGAGCGTGGAAGAGAGATTGTGTGTGGGCAGGCGTTGCCCATTTGCCGGACCGTTGACGAACCATCGGGATCT
>JAAZXD010000147.1:0-7706 GCA_014240355.1 Roseibacillus sp.
GCACACCACAACGATGGAGGGAATCAGCCTTGAAAAGCCCTCCGTAGCCTTCAGGGCGGAGGTGGCAACAACCTCCGCAACAATCGCAACCGCAAGATAAACGTAGCCTGTCATCAGAATCTTCCCTTCAACCGGTTGCTCATCCTTGACGAACCGGCAGGAGACATCAAGCGCAGACAACCATCCGGGGCAGGCAGGTGAAATCCTGGCCTCGTCATTCCCGCGAGCACCTTTTCGATAGGGTGGCCGTGCACGTTTGTCGGGCGACACTCCTGGCCCCTGCAGCAGTAGCTCCGCCGTTCGTGATCGAGACCGAACAGATGCAGAATGGTGGCATTGAAGTTGTCGACCTCGACCGGATTGTGCACTTCCTGCGGCAGCTCGGGACGCTTCACCGGCGGAAAGAGCCAGTGATCAGTCGTCACTTGGCCAAGGCTCGTTTCGCCATGCCGTATTCCTCCTGCAGTTGTTTTTCCAGACTCATACAATTCGGGTTCCAGCGTGATCGGTCCACTATTGACGGGTGTAAATACCGAAGGCGTGCAACCTTCTTCAAATCACTCCTGCAGCAGGGTTCCCTGATTCCCACGATCAGAAAAGACAGGCGACACGCAGGAGAATCCGCCCATGGGGGAGCCTCTCATTTGCGTTGATTCTTCATAAGATCCTGTGCTCAGGGATTCCTCCCCAACAAAGTCAGGTATCGCATCAGATCGATCAGTTCATCGCGCCGGAGGGAAGCCGTCAGTCCCGGCGGCATCAACGATACCGGACTACGGTCAATCCTGGAAATCTCACCGCTGGGAATGGGAATCACCTTGCCGGTGGGATCCCGCATAAGAGTCGCGGACTCCGTCTTGCGCTGGAGAAGTCCTGCCACACTGGTCCCGTCGTTCCTGGTCACCACCGCGGTCTCATACCCCTGCTTGATCATGCTGCTGGGATTGAGGAGTGATTCCAGCAGCGACTCGGGCGTCGCATAGGCCCCGACGCTGGTGAGATCCGGGCCTACCACTCCTCCCCGGTTGTTTACGAGATGGCAGGTGGTGCAGGCCAGAGCCTTGCGTTCGAAAATCTCCCGCCCTCGGACAATGTCTCCCCTCTCCGCAACCTCTGCCAGAAGTTCACGTCGCTGCGGAGAGGAAAGATCCTGGGAGAGCGGTTTGAGACTTCCCGCCTTGTTGAGGACTGCAATCAGGACACCCACCTCTCGCCCGGAGGCATAAGCGCGCCGCACTGCCTCAATCGCGCTCTTCTTCGGCAGGATCACTCGCTCCAAGGCTGTGGAAAGGGCCCCCGGGCCACGCTCATGGGCAAGGAACGATTCGATCACAAGCCCTGCCTGCGCCCCATCCTTGAGCTGGGCGAGGAGCGCTGCAGCCGGGATCGCGGCTCCCGAGGGATCGCTTTGCGCCCAGGCCGCCACCGCATGACTGCGAAGGACCGCACTCCGGCCAGATTCGCTGAACTCTTTCAATCGGGCGTACTGCTCCAGCCTGCCCAGGGCTCGGCAGGTCACGGATACCGTGAGGGGATCGGCCTGCGGGGTTCCCGCCATGATCACCAATCTGGCTTGGGCGGAAGAGAGTTTCCACATTCCCGCCAGTTCCGCGGCAGCCCGCGCCACCTCTGCATTCTTACTCTCTAGTAAGGAAAGAATCTCCTTCGCATTCCCGGGAACTCGACCGTTCTCCGCAACGCCCCGCGCCACCGCAATCAGCAAATCAGGTCTCCTGCCCGCCAGCTCCACCATGGCCCTGAGGTCATCCTCCTCACCAAGTGCAGAAATGGTGGCCACTGCCTGTGGCAAATCGTCCGCCTCGATCCCTCCCGAGCTCACCAGCTCCACCAGGCGGCTCACGGCCCTGGGATCGTTCACCTCACGCAACGCGTAGGCAAGGCGGCTGGACACTCCCTCAAAAACCCGCTTCCCGGATTCCATGGCGGGCAGCCATTGGTCCCGCAGGTGCCGGACGGTCAATTCGAGGGCATATTTCAGGTTGTTGTCCGCAGGATGATCCAAGGCGCGCAAAGCCAGGTTGGCAGCCTCAAGCGAACCCACTCCCCGCAGGCCATTGACCGCTTCGAGCCGGACCTGAGGATGTTCATCATTGGCCGCCCGGCCCAGAAGGCCGAGCGGATCAATCTCCCCGGCCTGCGAGTCCCAGATCGAGGCCGCCCGCACTGCAGCCGCCCGCGCCTGAGCCGAGGGCGAGCGCAGGATGACCTCCAGGAGCCCGGGCGGAGCAACCCCGTTTCCCATGAGAAGCCAGAGGGCCTCCAGACGATGGTGCTCAAAGTGCGGGTCGGCGCGGTCCAGATTCTCCACCCACTCGAGAACTGGCTTCATCATTCCCCCGCCAGGGCGGGAGGCGAGCTCGCGCTTGACCTGAGTGCGAGTGTAGGGTTCCCGGGTCTTGAGCAGGTCCAGCAAATCCTGGAGAGGTGCGCCCGTGATAGCCGGGACTGAGAGCAATGGCCGGTCTTCTGCAGTGATCCGCCAGATGCGTCCGTGAGATTTGTCACGCAGCGGATGATAAAAATCGACCTCCCCGTGGTCGATGATGGCGTTGTACCAGTCGACCACGTAGATCGCACCTCGTGGCCCCATCTTGATATCGACCGGCCGGAACGATCGATGGCTGGAGTGAAGGACGGTCTCGACCTCCTCGGCCCGGTAGCCACTCCCACTTTCCTCCAGTTCATAACGCACCGTGCGATTGGCCCTGAAGTCGTTCCCCAGGAAACTTCCCTGCCAGTGTTCCGGGAGGTGGCGCCCCGCCACGAATTCTCCTCCCGTATTGTTGGGCTTCCCCCGGATGAGCCCATCGAGAACACGATGTGCTCCAACCGCCGAGCGAAAGGCGGAGCCCGGAAAAACGTAGTGTGGCCCCTGCCCGGCCGCCCCGTCGGTGGCAAAGGACTGGCCCCAGCGATTGAAGGCAAACCCCCAGGGATTGACCATGCCGGTGGCGAACGGCTCAAGACGCAGAGTTTCCGGACGGAGTCGCCAGATCCCGCTTCCATTGATACGGCGCGGACCGTGCACCGTATCGATGAAGCTGTTAATATAGATCGACTGTGTGAAGTGCAGATCTCCCCATGGCGCCCAACGCAATCCATGAATCATGTGATGGACGTCGGCGTTTCCAAACCCCGAGAAGATCACTTCCCGGGACTCGGCCACATCGTCACCATCCGAGTCAGTCAAAAAGAGGACCTCGGTGGCACTGCATACGTAGGCTCCGCCCGGCACCGGCATGACTGAGTGGGGAACAAGCAGCCCTTCGGCGAAGACGGTATGCTTGTCCGCTACCCCGTCTTCATCGGTGTCCTCCAGAATCACGATACGATCGTTGGGTTTCTCTCCGGGCCGGGGATGAGGGTAGGTCGAGGAGGTCGAAACCCAGGCTCTCCCCCGCAGATCCCAGTTCAGGTTGATGGGATTAGCGATCATCGGGTCCTTGGCGAAAAGATTGACCTGAAACCCCTCCGCAACCTTGAATGCGGAGAGCTCCTCCTTGACGTCGGGAGCCGGGATCTGCTTCGGAACTTCGTGATCAGGATACTGTCGAGGCGCAGACCACGCCCGCAGGCGGCGGAATTCGTGCCGATGGGCCCTCGGGACACGCAAAAGAGCCATCTGCTCTTCGGCTCCCTCCACCAGATCTTCATACTCCTCCATTTCGTGTGCGAAGTGGCCCATCTCGTGCCGACGAAAAAGAAAGATGTAGGTCTTGTTGAGTGGTCGGATCTTGGCCCGGTGGTAACCGTTTTTCCGGACAATCACGCGGCGAAGAGCCTCCGCCTGTTCCAGATCGGGTCCTGCTTCAACCACTCCCGCCCCGGGCGGCTTAGCCGCCCGCCCGATGAGATTGCCGTCATGGTAGAGATGCTTCCCTCCACCAAGGCCAATGGGTGAGGCGATGCTGGGAAGTTGATCGAGCACAATGGTCCCGCGGGCGCCATTCTTCGTTTGCTGTACATCAGCAATCCGAAGCCCTTTCCCTCCGAACCGGACCAAGCCGCCTCCATCCTCGTGGCAGGTGATCTCCACCTGGCCGTTGAGATCCAGGTCATGGGCGATCATGGAGGACAGGTCACGGTATCCCTTCTCGGTCAGATCAATGGCCACGCGGTAGTTGTCCGCCTCCTCACCTCCGACTCCCTGCAAGTCGATCACCTCGTGCCTGCGCTTGAGCCCCTGCTCCCGAATAAAACGTGCGGCCTGCCTGAGTCGCACATTGCGTCTGGCCACAGCAGGGGGGGCCGGATGCATCTCGCTCTGTGGAACGGGAGTGAGAAGAATCAGATTCGCTCCCGTCGTTTCGAGATCATCCAGCAGGCGTCGGTATCCGATCTGGAATTCCTTCATCTCCGCCTCGCTCTCGAGATAGGCTGCCTCCGCCCCATAGCCCACCATCATGGTGGTGGGTTTGGCAGACCGGACCTGCGAGAGCAGTTCCTGGTAGCCGGCCCCGGGGTCACTTCCCCGTGGGCGCCACGTTCCCGGACCACGGGCTGACTGAAACTCGCCGCGGGCGGTGCCTGCCACATCATCCCCCGGCCAGCCCACGTTTCGGACGGTGATTTCGTGATGCGGCCAGCGGGCCAGCACTGCCGACTCGAAAAAGCCGTGCTTCTCCATCCCGTAAACCAGGCTGCCGCCTAGCAGCACAATCCGGTTGCGGGTCACCTCCGGGACCACCACCGCCTCATTGCTGACCTCCCCATCGAACTTCCAGTGCGCCACCAGTGGTTCCTTGATTCCCTCCGGTTGCCCCAGACTCAACGCCGCGATCTGCTCCTTCGTCAGCCCACCTTCATAAATCCGCAGATCATCAATCCCCCCGTGGAAAAACTCACTTCGCCCACGATCCGATCCAATAAACGCCGGGGCATTCCCCCCCGAGCTCAAGGTTCCTGGCTGCCTCTGCTCACCGATCATCACCCCATCCACGTACAGCCGAAGCATCTCCCCCGCGAAGGTAACCGCCACGTGGTGCCAAGCTTCGTCACCCAGCTTCCTTCCCTCGTAGGGGGCTCCAAACTCGACGTACTTCCCCCCGATCGAAAACCCGCACCAGAGCCCCCAGAAAGGGCCCTCCCTGCCAATGGCAAAAAGGCGGCGCGCTCCATCGTCCTTGCGATAAATGCACTGCCAACTGTCGGTCAGGCGCTCCGGCTTGATCCACGCCGCAATCGTCGTGGCGGGCCGGCGGAGGCCACCATAGTCGGCCGTCGAAATTCGGACCTGGTCGCTGAAGGCGACCGCCTTGCCGTCCTTCCCATCGACAAACCTGACTGCACCATGCGTGAAGGTCGGTCGCGGGATCGCCTTCACGGAAACGTCGGCGACAGGAATCGAGATCTGCTGCGGTTTGCTCCAGTTTCCAACGACCCCCTCGTGGTCCCACGTGCGGAGCTTCCACCAAACCGTGCTTCCCGCCTCGAAGGCTTTGCCCCGGCAGAGACACTCTCCCCGGATGATCACTCCCTCGACCGGCTTGTCGGGAAGGGAATCCATGCGCTGTCCGCTGTCCCACAGGTCACCAACATCCAAGGCCAGCCTCCGTTCATCGCTCGCCACCAAAACGCGGTAGCTTTGTTGACCCGGTGCGAGCCAGGAAAATCGGTACTCGTGCAGGGTGAGGCCCAGCTTGTTGGGCACAGCCACCGCCTTGAGATCGGAAGGCTCCGATGCCGCTCCGAGAGAGGCCGGCAACATCCAGAAGGGGAGGCCCACAGCGAGAGCAGCGCGGAACTTCATGGCACCACGCTATCCCGTGCAACTTCCTTTGAAAAGCCGGGTAAAGTCATCCCATGGAGCGTCCATGCAATATGGATAGTAATCCATTCTGGATCACCGGTGGAACCATGTTATCAGTGCGAATGTCGTCTCGTGGGCACGTCACTGCATTGATCCTGAGCGTCTCCTTGCTTTCTGCCGTTGCCGACGACGGACAGGGCCAGTTCGTGGTGGCCGGCTACCTGCCCCACTACCGGGTGACCCAGGTAGCACCGGAATCTCTCAAGCCCCTCACCGATCTCATTTATTTTGGTCTGACTCCACCAGCGGACGGGAGGTTGGCCGAGGCACCCGTCGCTCCCGCCGTCCTGGAGAAGCTCCAGGAGATCAAACGTATCACCGGTTGTCGTCTCCTCCTCTGCGTGGGCGGGTGGAATCGTTCGGAGGGATTCGCTGCGCTGGCTTCCAGGGCGAACCTCCGCAAGCAGCTGGTGACAGAGCTGCTGGACTTCTGCCAAAACAACAGGTTCGACGGCATCGATTTCGACTGGGAGCACCCCAAAGGCCCCGAAGAATTGGTTGCCTACCAAGCCCTCCTGACCGACGCCCGGAAGAGCTTCGGTCCTGCGGGGCTCCTGGTCACGGTTGCCCAGGCCAGCTGGCAGAACCTCGGCAAGCCGGCTTACAACACCGTGGACCGGGTGCACCTCATGTCCTACGATCACGACTATCCGCAAGCAACCCTGGAGAAGTCGCGCAAGGATGTGGAGCGCCTGGTCAGCTCAGGCTGCCACCCCGGCAAAGTGACCCTGGGTTTACCCTTCTATGGACGTAACAAGGCCCGGCAGTCTCACACCTACCGCCAGCTCGTGGCCAATCGCAGCTCCCCTCCCGGCCGCGATGAAATCAACGGCTATGCCTTCAACGGACCCTCCACTCTCGCGCGGAAGATACGTCATGCGCGGGGACGGAAACTGGCCGGGATCATGATCTGGGAGGCGGGCCAGGATGATCCACGGGAAGAGTTCTCGCTCCTGAAGGTGATCGGCCGGCAAGCCGGCAGGGGTTCGCCTGCTAGCCCCCGATGAGATTGTCCTTCACCGTCACCCCCGGATCGACGAGCACCGGACGGGGGACATCCGGGGAAATAATATTGCCGGTCACCAGGTTGGCCCCGCCGTTGCCCCGGAATCGAATCGCCCCCTTCGTCTTCTTCTCCTCGCGCCAGTCCGCGATCGTGCAGCCGCTGATGTTGGTCTGGCTGCAATCCCGTGCATCCACCCCGTAGGGGACGCCCCCAAGGAACTGGCAACCGGAAACGTTGATGCGTCGGCACTGCTCCAGTTCAAGCAGGGAGGCTCCGCTCTTCTGTCCCCCGGGTTCCTGGTCCTCGATGGTGCAGCCGTTGATGAGACAGTCGTGCGAATTCACCAGCCGGACACCCGTGTGCATGCTGGACGTGTGACGGCGGAAGCTGTTGGTCCCGATTGTCAGGTGGCTTGAGTTCTCGATCAGGAGATTGCGCTGGCCGCAGGAATAGATGCAGTTTCCACTGATGACCACGCCGTAGCATCCGGTCAGGTGCACATTGTTCTCCTGGCTCCCGATGACATTCCCGGCGATGGTCCATAATCCCGGTGGCCGATCCTTCCCCAGGTGATTCAGGATCCGGATATTGGCTCCACCGGACGAAACGGTTGCCTGGATCGTGTTGGAAGCCACCGTGAGCTCATTGACGCTGGAGCCTTCTGCCGTGGTGTCGACGTAGATTTCGGCCGTGGGTTCCGGTTTCGTCCCGTGGGCGCGATGATTGTTGTATTCAATATCGTTGCCCGTGATCTGCAGGTTGCGGACTTCCGATCCCTCGATCCGAATGCCGCCCAGTCGGTTGTAGCTGATGTGGCTGCCTGCGATGTTGATCTGGTGAAGATTCACCCGGTCGAGAAAGATCCCCACC
>JAAZXD010000147.1:7716-7932 GCA_014240355.1 Roseibacillus sp.
CCCCACCCCGGTATTGAAATAGAGATGACAGTGGCTGATCAGCACATTGCGATTCCGTTCGTGCAGGCGAATCCCATGGCGAACCCTCCGGATCAGGACCCCTTCAAAGACGGCCTGCATCGTCTCGATCAGTTCGATGCCATCCGCTTCGGCATGAGTCCCCTCGATCACCAGGTTCTTGATCGTGGGCAGACACTGGTCCCACACTTCCGGTTT
>JAAZXD010000148.1 GCA_014240355.1 Roseibacillus sp.
CCTCCCTCAGGCATTCACGATTGTTCTCAAGCGCAACCGCTCTCTCTTCCGCAGAAGCACCGGTAAAAAAGCCCCCTCGCACCAAGGAGAGCCCTTCCAGGCCGGCATCCGCGATGTGCTTCCGGACCGAGCAGAGATCCTCCCCTTCCAGCGTCTCCCGCCACACAGAGATTCCCCCGATTCCCCGGCGCGCATAACCCTCAATGCACTCGGACATGGACCACGAGCGCGTAGTGAAGGTGTGGACGGCCAGTTCGGGATAGGACATGGGGAGGAACTTCCAGGTTAATGATTCCGTATCACGGGTCAGCTCGTTTCTCCGACCACGGATCCTGCATGAGCCTGCGGCTGGTAGCCGAGGCGCAGGGCACAGTCTCTCATCATTTCCGGCTCCCAGTCCGGACGACGCGGACAGCTGGGGTGCGGTTCGCTGCTTGGGATCCGGCCCAGGAGATGCTGAAAGACAGCACAGCTGTGCTTGTAGGCGGGCACCGCCGCACGGAAGCCTACGTTCCCGAGATACTGCAGGGCATCCGCCAGCTCATAATAACGCTCGTCCTGTTCCTCCCAGTAGCGATCGCGCTCCGCAAACTTCTCCGGACAGAAAGCGGCCAGCCCCAGCAGGTAATCCGATCCATATTCGATCATGTCGATACCGAGATCGTTCCCGGTATAGATGCGGAATTCCGGGCGAAGTTCATCCCGCAGGGCGAGACGTTTCAGTTCCTCCGCACGACTCAGGGAACTGTGCTTGATCCCCATGAGGCTGGGAATGCTCATCAACCCACGGATAGTCTCTTCGTCGTAAATCATCCCGAAGGGAGCGAACACCCTGCCGAGTTCAAACCCAATCACCGCCTGGTAGGGTTCGCAGATGGCGGCATAGAGGTCCACGATCTGCTGCGGTTCCCAGTCGTGGAAACGGGTGGTCTGGAAGATGACAGGCGTCCCCCCGGAGGAGGCAATTTCATCCATCTCCCGCCGGTAGAGCTCCACCAGTTCTCCCTCTTTTCCCTCCACGAAGGCACCCGCCGCAAAAAACTTCCCGCTTCCGAGCGTCCCGGTGGTCCAGCGAAGGACCGCCGTTCTCTCTTCCGCTTCAATGTAGTTGGCGTAGCCCGTGTCCATGTTGACCGCACAACCAAGACCCGCCTCGCTGGTGCGGGCCACCGCCTCCCGGAAGGCCCTCTCCGCTATCTTCCCGTCCGGTTCAAAGGGAAGCAGGCAGGCCGCCAGGCCCTTGACCCTGCGCCCCGGACGCTTCTTCTTGAGCCAATCCGGCACACTCATGGGAGTGTGATGGTTGCAGGCACCAGAATCCGCAATACCAAAAACCTCAGGGGAGAATTTCGAGGGCACCCGGGCATTCCCGGTCTCCTGCCCGCGAATGGCATCCGGGCCCGGCAGGGACGAGGTGACAAGGATGCACTTTTTCCCGTCCCCCGGTCATTTCGGATTTTAAATCACGGTTGCCAGATTCCATGATGCAGGAATCTCAGTCACCCGGTCCGGTCCCACCCATCATGCACCCTTCCTTCCTCGCCCTCGCCGCCTGCCTCCTGCTCCCGAGCCTGCTGACCGCCCAGCAACTCCGGCATCCACCCGTCCGTCCCAACATCCTCTGGCTGGTGGCAGACGACATGAACTGGGACTCGCCGGGATGCTTCGGTGGCGTGGCCGAGGGGGTCACACCCCACCTCGACCAACTGGCGGAGGAAGGCATGCAGTTCTGGCAGGCCTACGTCAACATCTCCATCTGCACACCCTCCCGCAGTGTGATGCTGACCGGGCTGTATCCCCAGAACAACGGGGCGGAGGGATTCCAGCGCATCCGCCCCGGCACCCCCACCCTGCCTGCCCTTCTGAACGAAGCCGGGTTCCTCTGCGGCACCATCGGCAAGCCCCTCAACCAGCAGGAACTCTTCCGCTGGTCGATGACCTACACCTGGCAGGGCAAAGGCGACGAGAACCTCTGGGGGCGGGACCCGGAAGTGTACCGCCGCTTTGCCAGGGACTTCTTTGCCACCGCCAAGTCCGCCCACCAGCCCTTCTTCCTGATGGCAAGCACCCACGATCCGCATGACCCCTTCGCCGTCCCCGGCGCGAAGGGACGACATCCGGACAACCGCCACTACGAGCGGGCGGAGTCCTCCCGGACTTACGCTCCCTCCGAGGTGCGACTGAGTGCGGGGCTGCCCGACATCCCGGAGATCCGCAGGCATCTGGCGGCCTACGCCGGATCCGTACGACGCACCGACGACATGGTGGGCGCGGTCCTGCAGGAACTGGATCACGCGGGACTGGCCGAAAACACCATTGTCCTCTTCCTCTCGGATCATGGGATGGGCTTTCCCGGCGTGAAGGCCAACTGCTACCCGGACAGCACACGTTCACCCTGGATCATTCGTTGGCCCGGGAAAGTGACCAGGGGCCGTGACGACAAACGACACCTGCTTTCCAGCGTCGACCTTCAGTCCACCTTCCTGGAAGCGGTGGGCTTGCCACCGGTGAAGAAAACGGATGGCCGTTCCTTCCTCCCGATCCTGCAGGGGGAGGCGCAGGAAAACCGCAATTACGTCTTTACCCAGTTCTTCCACATCCACGGCAGGGATGCCTATCCCATGCGGGGGGTTCTCTCCCGCGACTGGGCCTACCTCTTCAATCCCTGGTCCGACGGCAAGCGCAGCTTTCCGCGACAATGGAACGGATTCGGAGCCTTGCAGAATCTGGCCCGGTCCGACCCCGCCATGCGGCAACGGGTTGATCATCTCCTCCACCGGGACGTGGAGGAGTTCTACAATCTCCGCCGGGATCCCCACTGCCTTGCCAACCTGTTGACAGGAGCGGCTTCAGCCCCAACCCCCCCCCCCACTGATCAGTTCCGCGCCAGGCTCCGGGAATTCATGCTTCAGGTTGAAGATCCCGCCCTCCCCGCCTTTGATAAGCGGCAGGACCCGGAAGCGCTGCAGGACTTCATGCGCGACTACACCACCCGGGCCACCCGGGAAATCGAGGAACTGCGTGCCTACGAACAGGTGAAAGGCTACCGCTTCTGAGAAGAGCGGGCTGGGCTAGTCCCTCCTGAACCCCTCGCGTCTGCGCCGGGCCTCCTCCGCCTTCCTGCGTTCCCTCTCGGCCTTTTCCTCCGCCTTGCGCTCCGCCAATTCCCGGGCTGCCCGCTGAAAGGGCGATTCCCCGGGCCTGACGGGTGCAACTGGTCGACCGTCGTTTCTCGCCACCGGAGGGGGCTCAAACCTGGGCCGCTCCTCTCCCTTGGTCAGGAACTCGCTGGGCTTGAGGGAGTCGGAGGAGAATCGCAATTCATCCAGGACCACGGGTGAGCCCCCCACTGCGACGCGGAAATGCTGGCCGCTTGGCTCCCCGAGACTGCTGACCGGAACCAACGCGGTGGCGACCATCTTGTTGTCCAGGAAGATTTCCATGCTCCCATGCGTGCCGGTGGCCCGCGGATTCCACACCGCCGCGAAATGATGCGGCAGCCCATCATAGATCGGCACATTCTCCGCCACGGCCTGCATCTTCTCCGACCCCGTGTCGCAGATGAAGGCGAGAAAACCCTTTCCGCTCTTGGCGGGACTGAGAGCCAGCCGCCAGCCGGCGGCCTTTTCCTCGTTCGCCGCCGAGACCGTTCCTCCCAGCGTCCCGGCCGTCAGTCGTCCCACCTTGACCCAGCCCTCATACGTGAAGGGCGCATCAGCCTTCATCTCAAAGCTGCCAGCCTCATCCTTGCTCTCGGCGATGTGCGACACCTGGGCTGCCACGGCATTACCCTTCAGGATAAGGGGAACCGGATTCGGTGCAATGGCCTTGACCGGCTTCCAGCGGGCAAAGGCCCCGAGGGGATGAGCTCCAATGCCGTCACTGAAAACCCTCGTCCCCAGCTTGCTGTTATCGAATCCCCAGTGCGCGATCGCCCTTGGAGGCGTCATGATGGCGGTATCAAATCGTCCGGAGCGATAGAGAACGCATCGCTCATCTGCGGTGAACCTGCGGGACCAGATCGCCGCTTCATCGATGCAGAAATCCGCATCCTTGCTGCCTACCTGCACTGCTGCCCCAGCCGCCGGGACGGCCCCCAGTTGCCCGGCCACGACCTCCGATTGCACCCGGTGATCAAGCCAGATCGAGGTCTTGCCTTCAACGTGCTCGACGAGAAAGTGGTGCCAGCCCAGGTCCTTGGGCAGGTCCATGGTCGCGGTCGCGTCCCCCAGGTCGGCCACAACCTGGTCCCCGGCAACCCGTACTTCACAGAAACCATTGAGACCCACCAGGGTCGCGTCCGGCAGCGCCTTCATCCCGGCAGGAGCACCCGGCTCCGGAGGCGCCTGCAGCGAGGAGTCCGGACGTCGGAACCAGAATGCCATGGTGATATCCTTGATTTCAGGAAGAGGCTTGGCGGGGGAACGCATGGCCTCGCTGCCATTCTCCTTCACCAGGCGGCAGGCCAGCCCGATCCGCCCGACCATGCCGGGGCTTCCACTGGTGGCATCAAGATCCCTTTCTCCGCCCGAGAGATCACGCACCAGGAACTCGGTGGATTCCTCGTCGAAGGGGGCGTAGAAGATGAGGCCGCTGGTGAGAGGCGTGAGCGAGGCCACGTTGGCGGGCTCCGGTGGAATGGGCGCCCGACCTTTCGGCAGGACGGGCTTCGGCGCGGGTTCCGGTTCCACCGGGTCAGGCTCGGGGGAGGGCTCCGGACCGGGATCAGGCCGGGAGGTGGGCGGATCGTCGACTGTGGCAACCTCACCACTACCGGACGGGTCATTCGTTTCAACCTCGGGTTGGGGCTCGGCGGGCTCCCCCGGGTCACCTGCCAGTTCAGGAGCGGAATCAGGCTGCTCTTCGACAGGACCGGGAACCGGTGGATCCGGCGCGGGAGCGGGGACCGGCGGGAGCGCAGGCACGGTGGGGGGATTCAGCCCCTTGTTTTCGCTGGCGGCCAACGCTCTCCCATCCTCCTGTATTTTGTAGAACACGAAGACGCCAATGGCAGCCCCCATCACGATGACCGCGACCAGGGCCAGCCAGGCCACCACACCACTACTACGCCGGACAGGTTCCGGCGGCGGGGCCATCGCTGCAGGAACAATGGGAGCTGCTACCGGAGCGACGGAGACAACCATGTCTCCCCGGAGGGCAATTGCCGGAACAGCAACCGACGGCCGAGCCAGGGGCAGGTCCTTATCAACCCGCTCCAGGCACCACGGCCGGAGAACCAGGCCCGCAGCCAGAAGATCGGACCGGCAGGCATGGGCGTTGAAGGGCACACGCCGAAAGAACACCTCCTGGGTCCTGTTGTCATAGATCAGGTAGGAGGCGGAGACATCTCCGGCGCTCGCCGGTTCCCCCACCGCGCCCACCTTGACCAGGTACCGGCTATCCTCGGAGAGCACCCCGTCCTCGGCGGGCATCTCCTCAATCCTGCCATCCGCGCGAAGTCGGAACATGCCCGGCTCAATTGCATGACCAAGGAAAGTGACCCGATGTTCAGTTGCCGCGAAGTTCGCCCGCGCTGCCTCCTGGTTCAGCACTCCGCGATACCAGTTCGGTTGCACACACTCACTATGGACAAAAAGGACTCCTCCGGTTTCCAGGGCCAGAGGACGTCCGGCGAGATAGGCTAACGACTCCACATCGAGATGAGACCGGGTCCATTCGATGGCCTGACGCGTAGCCTCATCAAAAATCGAAATGTCAATCATCCCTGCCACCGCCGCATCGAAATAACCGAGGACGATGTTCCCGGTCCGGGCACGGAGACCGCACAGGATCTCCGGCGTCCCCGGCCCATAACCCGCCACATCACCCAGGCAGATCGGCATATCAATCTCCTGGCGGTCGAGATCCTCCAAAAGGGCCTCCCACGCCTGCCGGTTACCGTAGATATCTGAGAAGATCGCGTAACGCATCGAAATCAGCCAGCCTCCTGGGAGTACTCTCGGTTACCCGGGGCTATCCTGCAATTTCCGATTCAAATTACTCCTTGGCAAAATCCGCTAACTTGAGAACCAGATAAGGCCCCAGAATGAAGAGAATCACGGCCAGCTTGTACTGCATAAACACGGTGTAGTGGATTTCATCAAAGCGCTCTACAGAAATCCTGAACCACTGCGTGTGCACCTTGAGCATGAAGTTGTGCGCAAAGACAAATGCCAGAAACCACCACAGCATGATCGCCATGTTGATGATCGCACACCATCCCAGAAGAGTGCGAAGATTTTGAATCGTTATCTGCATGATCTCACCCTGCCCTTCCTGCTTCCAGAGGATTTCCTACCGCCGGTAAAAATCAACCCAGCTCAGGTCGATCTTTCTTGTTCCGGTTTTCAGCACCGATTGCGGAACTTCAGCCTCGTAATAACCGGCAATACGCTTCGAGGAATTGGGGCCGGTGGACTCTACCAGGTAGCGGCCCTTGCGCGGATTTCCTTCTGCATCAAGCATCCGGGTTTGAAGATGATCTTTGCGCGATCGGGAATTCTCGCCATGGTATGAACCTGAAAACGTTTGATCCCCCACCGTGACCCCAAACCCCTCCAACCCGGCCAGGTGAATGCGCAGCAAGACTTTTGGGGGCCATTGGCCTTCAATGAGACTAATCGCTCCCCCACCAATCCCAAACTGATCGGTCACATCAAAGACGACGGAGTCCTTACCCAAGGTCGCCTTGATTTGCCTGAGGCCCTCGTGTGGTCCCTTCTTTTTGTAATCCAATTGAAATTTTGCTCCTGGAACCTTGGCGGCGTTTTTTTTCCCGGGATTTTTCGACTCAATCCCAATCATCAGCTGCTTCAACCCGGCAACGATCTTGGGGTGCTGTTCTGCAAGGTTGGTTCGTTCTCCAAGGTCCGCTTCCAGATCGTAAAGTTCATCGACTTTCTTGCGGCTATCATCAACCGCATAGCCGTGGAAGTGCGCATCGGGTTTCAGATACTTCCACTTGCCCTTCCGCACACCGGCGCGGTTGAAGTAAAAGTGTTCGCGCCCAGTTTCACGTTTTCCGAGGAGTAGATCCGTCTGGTCCATGCCATCAATACGCCGGTCTTCCGGCACTTCAAATCCGCAGAGGTTGGCGAAGGTGGGCATGAAATCGATAGTCGCAAAGATCGCATCATTCACGCGTCCCACCGGCACCTTGCCCGGCCAGCGCACAATACAGGGCAATCGGTAACCGGCCTCATACGGTGAACCCTTGCCATTCCGCAATGGGCCGGCCTCACCCCAGAAGATGGCGTCTTTTGGATGGCCCTGCTTGCGCTTGGTATACTTGTCCTGATTCCACGGCCCATTGTCGCTCGTGTAGATCACCAGGGTATTCTTGAATAATTTCAATTCATCCAAGGTGTCGAGCAGACGACCGGTTTCATAATCAAACTCCTCCACCACATCGCCGTACAATCCGCCCTTGGACGTCCCTCGAAATTTTGGAGAGGCATCAATGATGGTGTGCATCATGGTATGGGCCACGTAGAGGATGAAGGGTTTCCCAGGGTCACGTTTGTTTTTCAGGAAATCGATCGACTTATCCGTGTAGAGCCGGGTGAGGCTGCCCATATCCCTGGTCGTGCCGGCATCCTCATTATTCTCGTGAAACTTCACCGTGCCATTGTCATTGGCGCCCAGTGCACCGAAGTAATAATCAAAGCCCTGGGCATTGGGCATGCGCGGGATGATCGCCTTACGGTTGGAGACATCCCACTTACCAATACAGGCCGTCTGGTATCCCGCCTTGCGAACGAGTTCAGCCCAGGTGATTTCATCCGCCGGCATCCCCCACCCGCCACTGCGAATGGGCTGACGACCGGTGAGCAGTGCCGAACGGGATGGGCCGCAAACGGTCTGGGAGTAGAAGGAGGTAAAGCGAGTGCCCTCCTTGGCCAGTTGATCCAAA
>JAAZXD010000149.1 GCA_014240355.1 Roseibacillus sp.
CAGGTGACCGACCTCCAGGTGACCGACCTCCAGGTGACCGACCTCCAGGTGACCGGCCTCCAGGTGGCAGGCCTCCAGGTGGTAGAGCGCCCACAGGGTTGATGGGGGTGATTGACCGGAACGGTAACGGGACAATCGAGGCGGATGAGATTGATATGGCAGTGGTTTCCCTGCGCAAGCTGGATCGCAACAAGGATGGCAAGGTCACCCGGGATGAAGTTGGCGGGTCAGCCTCGGAATCCTCGAGGCGGTTCGTACGGAGGCTGCCGTCCCTCTCTTCCCTGGACAAGGATAGTGATGGGAAGATCAACAAGGAGGAAGCCCCGGAGCGGATGCGGGAGAATTTCGATCGTACGGACACGAATGGTGATGGGTTCATCGATTCGAAGGAATTTGATGCGGTCTTGCAGCGCATCCGCAGTGGTCAACGTCCGGGTCAGCGCCCGAGCCGGAGACCCGGGGGCCAGGAGCCGGGAGAGGGCGAGGGAGGGAGCGACCAGCCCCGGCGACCCGCACCCAGGAAGGACGCCGAATAGGATCCGGGCACGGAGCATGAACCGGTAGCGGTTAAAGAACTTCTGATGAAGATGCGCATCCATCTCCTTCTCACAGGGGTTCTCTGCCTCGGGGCGTCCGGCTTGATGCCGGCGCAGGCCGAGGAGGAAGCGCCCAGTGCAGAAGAGGTGAAGTTCTTTGAAGCGAAGATCCGGCCCGTGTTCGCGGATTACTGTTACAAGTGTCACTCCGCCGACGAGAAGATAAAGGGTGGCCTCCAGCTGGATACGCGTGAAGGGCTGCGCCACGGTGGCGATTCGGGTCCGGCCCTGGTGCCAGGCAACCCGGAGGAAAGTCTGCTCTGGACCGCGATCAGCTGGCAGGACGAAGACTATGAGATGCCGCCCAAGCAGAAGCTGTCGGAGAGCATCAGGGCGGATTTCCGGAAGTGGATTGAGATGGGAGCCCCGGATCCCCGGGAGGGGGAGAAGATTGTGCTCAAGACCGAGATCGATATAGCGGAGGGACGCCAGTTCTGGTCCTTCCAGAAACCGGAGAAGACGAGCTTGCCTGCGGTCGAGGCAGTCGACTGGCCGCAGTCGGAGGTGGACCGCTTCCTGCTGGCGGCCTTGGAGGAAGAAGGACTCGTCCCGGCCAGGGATGCGGAGGCCGATGCCCTCCTGCGCCGGCTTTATATTGACCTGATCGGACTGCCCCCGACCCCGCAGGAGTTTGCTGCCTACGGAGTGGCCTGGCGCAAGGATCCCGTCGCGGCCTACCGGGCCAAGGTGGACGAACTGCTGGCCAGGCCCCAGTTTGGTGAACGTTGGGGCCGGCACTGGCTGGACGTGGCGCGCTATGCGGAATCCAGCGGCAAGGAGATCAACATGACCTATCCGCATGCCTGGCGCTACCGTGACTACGTCATCGATTCGTTCAATGAGGACAAGCCTTACGATCAATTTGTGAGAGAGCAGGTCGCGGGGGACCTGCTTGAGATTGAGAGCGATGAGGACTGGCAGGAAAACCTGATCGCCACCGGTTTCCTGGCGCTGGGGCCGAAAGGATTGAACGAGCGAAACCCTCGACAATTCGCCCTCGATCTCGCCGACGAACAGATCGACGTGATGACCCAGGCCATCCTGGGGCTGACGGTCTCCTGTGCCCGTTGTCATGACCACAAGTCGGATCCCATCCCGACGACGGACTACTATGCCCTGTCCGGTATTTTCCAGAGTACGCGGACTTATTTCGGGACCGTCAACCTGGCGGTCAGTCGCCGGGGGACGAAACTGCTCGATCTTCCGGTTGCCGACGAGGCCCCCCTGCGCTCGATGTCGTCACGGGAAATGGCGTTTGTGAAGGAGCGGCTGGAGGATGCGGAGGGGCAACTGGAGGAGCTACAGCGCTCGGCTCGGGAAAGGCGCCGGGACGGGGGGAACAACAATTTCCAGCAGCAGATCCTGCGTCTGCGCCGGACCGTGACGGGGTTCCGGGCCCGCCTCAACGGGGTCGATTCCGACGGGGTGGGCAAGAGCCTCGGGATGGGAGTGCAGGACTATCCCCGCCCGGTGGATCCCGTCGTCCTGGTGCGGGGAGAACTGGACAAGCCGGCCCAGGAAGTCCCGAGGGGGTTTCTCCAGGTGCTGGCCCATGAAGGGACGTCGGAAGCCCTTCCCGCGGATAGCAGTGGGCGCCTCGAACTGGCGCAGTGGCTCACCTCGGCGGAGAATCCCCTCCCGGCCCGGGTGATGGTGAACAGGATCTGGCAGAAGCTTTTTGGGCAGGGCCTGGTGACCTCCACCAGTAACTTCGGAGCCACGGGGCAGGCGCCCTCGCACCCGGAATTGCTGGATTACCTGGCGGTGCGCTTCGTGGAGGAGGGCTGGTCGGTGAAAGCGATGATTCGCGAGCTGGTCAACACGCGGATCTACCAGCTGAGCTCGGAGTTCAACAAGGAGGCTTATCTGAAGGATCCAGACAACGTCCTGCTGTGGCGTTTCACGCCCCGCCGCCTCGATGCGGAAGTCCTGCGCGATGCCATGCTGTGTGCGAGCGGAGAGATGGACCTGGAGCGCCCCCGGGGATCGACAGTGGCGAGGGCGGGAGATACTGTTGTCGGACAGCGCCTTTCCCCCGAGTTGCTCAACCGGCAGGTCACCTATCGCTCGGTCTACCTCCCTTTCGTGCGGGACGGCTTGCCGGAGTCCCTCGCCCTCTTTGACGCGGCTGATCCCAACCTGGTGACCGGGGAGCGTGAATCCACCAATGTTCCCGGCCAGGCCCTCTACCTGATGAACAACGGTTTTGTGCTCCGGCGTGGCGATGTCATGGCCCAGCGCCTGATCGAGGAGGCCCAGGAGGCTGAAGAACGGATCAGGCTGGCCTTCAAGCTGGCCTACGGGCGCAAGGCGAGCACCCTGGAAGTTGAACAGGCGAAGGGTTTTCTCTGGAGTTTCACCGCGGCCGCGGTGAAGAAGGGCGAGGAGCGCAGCAGGGCCGGATACAAGGCTCTCCGCGCCTTCTGCCAGGCGCTGCTCGTCTCCGCCGAGTTCCGCTACCTCAACTGAATCCGTCCCAAGCGAATCATGATGTCCAACCTAGAGCTCTTTTCCCGGCGCACCGCGCTCAAGTCCATCTCGAGCGGGTTCGGCTACCTGGCCTTTGCGGCCCTCGCTGACCAGCAGGCCCGGGCAGAGAAAAAGACCAGCGCGGGAGCATCCGGTCCGCTGGCGGCCAGGGAGCCGCACTTTGCAGCCCGGGCCAAGCGCGTGATCTTTCTTTCCATGCGGGGAGCGCCCTCGCACGTGGACACCTTCGATTACAAGCCGCAATTGGCGAAGGATGATGGCAAGGAAGGCAAGTTCGGGCGCCTGCGTGGGGGGCGTCTGCTCGGTTCTCCCTGGGAGTTTTCGCAACATGGGGAGAGTGGCCTGTGGATCTCGGAACTGATGCCCGGGATTTCCGCCCATGCCGATGAACTCTGCCTCCTCAGCGGAATGCACACCGATCTGCCCAACCACCCGCAGGCACAGGTGCAGATGCATACGGGCAACCATCAGTTTGTACGGCCGTCGCTGGGAGCGTGGGCCCTTTACGGACTGGGCAGTGAGAATGCCAATTTGCCCGGCTTTATTGCGCTCAATCCCGGGAATGGTTCGGCCCAGCATTTCGGAAGTGCCTTTCTGCCCGCGATTTATCAGGCGGCGCGCTTTGGAACGGCCGGGGGTCGCGGGAACGTCGCGCGCCGGGGGCGGGGCAGTGGACCGCAGGAAAGCGTTCCCAACATCAAGAATCCCAGCCTGGAAACGGACCTGCAGCGCCTGCAACTCGACTATGTGCAGAAACTCAACCGTGCCAAGCTGGGCAGGGACGTCCACCAACCTGCGGTGGAGGGCGTGATTGAATCCTTCGAACTGGCCTTCCGCATGCAGGACGAAGTGCCGGGACTCATGGATCTTTCGGATGAGTCGAAGCAGACTCTCGCGCTTTATGGAATCGACGGGAGCGCCACCGAGCGGTTTGGGCGGCAATGTCTCCTGGCGCGACGTTTTGTGGAGGCCGGGGTGCGCTTTGTGGAATTATCCCACGGTAACTGGGATCATCATCGTAATCTCAGCGAAGATCTCCCGGCGCGTTGCAACGAGATCGACAGGCCCGTTGCAGGACTCCTGGCGGACCTCAAGCGTCGCGATCTGCTCAAGGACACGCTGGTGATCTGGGCTGGCGAATTCGGACGCACGCCCCATGGACAGGGCGGTGACGGGCGTGATCACAACAACAAGGGGTACACCACCTGGATGGCAGGCGGAGGAGTGAAGGGCGGATTCCGATACGGGGCGACCGACCCACACGGCTATGAAGCAGTGGCGGGCAAAATGCATATTCATGACTGGCATGCCACCATCCTCCACCTGCTTGGGCTTGATCACGAGAAGCTGACCTACAACCACGCCGGTCGCGACTTTCGTCTGACCGACGTTCACGGGGTGGTGGCCAAGAAGATCCTCGCGTAGGAGAGACCCGCTACGAGGGTGCCCCGGATATGTTCCGGAGGTCCTTGACTGGATCAATTCGACCGAAGTCAGCGCGTTCTCAGGTCGTGGACGGCTTCGCCGTCCGGGAGCAGTTTTCCGGGTGAGGGCGCCAGGGGAGAGGGCCCCCGGAGTCGACGTCCGATGACCTTCAGCTGCACTTCACGGGCTTTCTTCACTCCGTCGCGCAGGACCACCTGCCACAACCGGGTCTTTCCGGTGGGGACGGAATGGATGAGGAGGAGGCTGTGTACCCCCGCGTGAGTGAGGTCTTTGCGGCCGGGGGTGGCATCGCTGGTGGGGTGGGAGTGAAAGGCTCCGATGATCTCGGCCTTGTTGGTGCGGGCGATTCCACGGATTCGTTTCACGCTGCGGGATGACAGTTCGTAAGAGTGGGCGTGACGGCTTTCATTGTCGGCGAAAATCAGTTCCAGGGTGCCGGCACCACCGGGACGCCGGAGGATGGCTCCGCAGACCTCGCGATTGCCATTGTGCCGGGCCTCGCGGGCTTCGCGGCTGAAGCGGATGCCTTCGTGGTGGGGAAGCCGGTAGGAGGATTCTGCCCAACCCCGGGCCAGATTGGATCGTCGCCAGTTCTCGCTGTCGGTTTCACAGGACAACGTTGCGGCGCAGGCCAGGGCGATGAGGGGAGAGAATCTCATCACGACATTCCATCAAGCCTGTACCCGGCCTGGTCACTTGTGCGGGGATCTGGGGGACGAATTGAAATTCCCGTGCAGGGTCGGGGTTACTTGTATTAGATAACCCCGTCGCTCACACCGCCGTGAGCGTTGTGGGTCCGGAGGTGATCCTCGGCGTGTGCACGGTCCGGAGTCCAGTGACAGGCCCAGGAGCCATTGACAGGACGGTAAAGCCGGGGGCCCTCTTCAGGACCGGGGGCATTCGCTTCCAGAGATTCACTTGCACAGGAAGAAACGAGAGCGCCGGTCACGAGGGTGGCCAGCGTAAAGGCAAGGTTGGAGAATACGTGCTTCACTGGGAGCAGGTTACTCAGGGCGCGGATGGGGCATCAATCCTGCTTTTGCCGATCTGTCTTTTCGGGAACGGCTGAGTGTCCCCAACCGTTAGTTCACGGCACGATCGACAGGGTCCAGGGAAGTCTCCGTGCTGGATCTGGCGGGCGGAGGAAGGAGGTCGTTTTCCGGTAGAACCTTGTCCAGAAGGCGCTGGAATCCTTCCTCGGCCATCTCGCTGCCCGGGTAAATGCGCAGGGCCTTGAGGTACCAGGCGATGGCGGAGCCGGTCTGGTCGCGCCTGGAGTCCTCGAACTTCCGGGCACGCTGCAGGGCATCGACAAAGGGTGCGACCTTGGGGGTGAGGGTTTCAATTTCCTCTCCGAGTTTCGGGTCCTTGGAGAATTCCTTCTGCGAGCGCAGGGCGGCAAGGGCCTCCCAGGCCGCATAGCTGTTACCACGGGTATCGACCTGGCGTGCGACCACGATAGTGGTGTCGATCTTGAGGATGTTTTTGATAACCGTTTCCAGGGCATCTATCTTGGTTGCGTTGTCCTTGACCGCCGGGGCGAATTCATACTGGCGCTTGAAGATCTCCCGGAAATTCTGTTCGCGGAGCAGGCGGTCGAAGTCATTGCGCGCGACCAGTATCCCTCCACTCTTGTCAACGAGATCGCTGAACTCCTGAAGCTTCGGGTTGGTGGGCCAGATCTCGGCGGCAGCCTGGACTTCCTGCTTGGCCGTGTCCTTGTCGCCCTCAAGAAGGGCCGCCTTGGCACTCTGAATGGCCATGTTACTGGCGAAGGTGTAGCCGGTGATGGCGCTCTCCGCCTTGGCGGAGGGGAAGTCCTTGGCGGTGTCCTTCAGCTCGGTCACCAGTTCCTGCGCCTGGGTGTAGTTCTTGGCCTGCATGGCGTCATAGAGTTCAAACAGGCTTCTCACGTAGAGCTGGATCCGGAGCTTCTTCTCCCGTTCGAGGGTTGCCACCGGGGCGAGATATTCTCCGATGAAGAAGGCCTCCAGGAGACGTTTCTGCGCGGTGTGCAGTTCGTCGCGTTCAAGGAGGAAATTGACGGCTTCGATGGCCTTGTTGACCTCCTGGATGGCTTCGTTGGCGATGGAGTCGAGGGTAGAGACGGTTGGGTTCACTCCGAGGCTCTCGCTGAACATCTTGGAGACATCGGAGTTCTTGTCGATGTGCAGGGCAGCGTCGCCGTCCTTCCAGATCTGGTTGTAGAAGCGCGAGGCCATGAGGACGTGCTGATAACGGCGCTGCATGGTCCAGAGAGCCATATTGGCCTGGTACTGGATCTTGGAGCGGAGTTCCTGCACTTCTGACTGCGCGATATTCTTTTTCTTGAGGGCTTCGACCTCGACGATGCGCCGCAGGATTTCGGCATATTCAAGGGACTGGGCACCACGACCGGTGGACGTGGCCTCGGTATTCTTCTGGTTCTTCTGCTCGCCGCCTCCCTGGGTGGTGGGCTTTACATTACCGGTCTTCTGGTCGCGGTCGTGGCGGGTCTTCCAGTCGCCGTCGCGGATGCGCTTCTGCTTCTCCTCCTCCAGGGCGGTATTGAGCTTGTGGAGGTTCCGGTTGTCGCGTTTGGCCAGCATGGCGACGTAGACGGCCTCGGCCAGCGTCATGCAGATGCGTGCGTCAGCGGGAAAGGCGGAAGCGGCGGGAAGAGTCTGGTAGGCGGTCTTGATATCAGGTCCTCCCTTCCGGTAGGGCGAAAGGTCCGCGAGGATCCGGTCGATATTGCTACGGTAGGTCCTGGCATCCTCGGAGTTTTCCTCCGGCTGGCTGAGGTATTTCTCAAAGCGGGACCGCATGATGCGGTTGTCCCCCAGGGGGATGGTGATACCGGCGACCGTGATGGTTTCATCACCCGGATTGAGAAGAGGAATCTCCTCGCCGAAGGGTGACTTGGTGTCGGGCTGCGGCCGGTTGACCGTGGTGCTGGTGTCGGTCGGGGTGGTGTTGGGCTTCTTGTCAGGAGAGGGCGGGGTGTAGACCTGGCCCGGGGCCACGCCGCTGAGGGCGAGGAGGAGCGCGATTCGGATCAATTGGTTCTTCATGCCGGATTGCTTGGCTGATCTCTTACTCGGTATTCTAAGGCTTCTTGATCTCGGTTGCAACGTTTACGCCCCCTTCTTCCACCCGAATCTTGAAGGCGTAAGTGACGTCGCGTTCCAGGTTGATGGTTGCAATATCCTCAGGGACCTTGACAAAGACCGCCTCTTCCTCGCCGCTATCACTTTCCACCATCAGGCAGACGCCTACGCCGGAATCCCGGCTCTCGATGCGGAAGACCGTGCCTTCCACGGTGTATTCGTTGCGTCGCATGGCGGTGGCATGGGAGAAGGTTTC
>JAAZXD010000014.1:0-221 GCA_014240355.1 Roseibacillus sp.
GATCTCACCGCCAAATACGCGGGCAAATCAGGCACCCATCACAGAAACGCAAAGTACGCCGCCATGATCGAGGCCATGGACCTCGCGGTGGGACGAATTCTCGACCTGCTGGATGAACTCGAACTGGCGAAGGACACCCTCGTGGTCTTCACTTCCGACAACGGCCCCCACGGAGCAGTCTCGAATGCCAAGCCCCTGCGTGGCTCGAAGGGAATGTTCTA
>JAAZXD010000014.1:231-17668 GCA_014240355.1 Roseibacillus sp.
GATCAGGGCCGCCTCGCGACTGCATACAGCCAGCCACCAGATCGACCTGCTCCCCACCTTCGCCGCCGTAGCCGGGACCGAGGCCCCTGAACTGCAGGACGGCCTGGACCTCAGCCCTCTCTTCCGCGGGGACTCCCTGCCCGACCGCCCCCTCTTCTGGCACTTCCCTGCCTACCTCCAGGGCTACGGCAAGGACCTCGGCTCGCCCTTCCAGAATTTCCGGACTACACCCTGCGGAGTGGTCCGGCAGGGACCGTGGAAGTTGATCGAGTACTTCGAGGACGGCACCCTCGAGCTCTATAACCTCCAGCAAGACTCCTCCGAGAAGAACAATCTGGCCGAAAAGGAAACAAAGCGCCGGGAACAACTCCACGACCTCCTCAAGTCCTGGCGCAAAACCACCAAGGCACCGGTACCCACGGAAAAGAATCCAAAGTTCCAGAGCAACTGATTCCCTGCATACCCTCTTTGGGCCTTCCCGGCCCTGCCCTTGATCACTTTCGGCAAACCTGACCCGGAAAACCTGGATGGTTTCCCGCTTGCCCGGGACTCCGGGCGGACTAAATTCAGAGACCCCCCGTGCTCTTCCCTCGACTGACCGCCAAAACTCTGCACCGGCTTGCCGAGGTCAGGATTCCGGAGTGCCTGCCGCACAGAGGAAACGGGTCGACACTTTGCGCTACCCTGCTCTCTGCGCTGCTGTTCCCGACTATTCCTTCCCCGGGCGCCGAACAATTCCTCGTCACGCCCACCGCGGTCACCTCCTCCTCCTCGGCAACCGACTTCTTTGCCGCTACCAATCTCATCAACAACAGCGGGCTCGACCCGGTGCCCACCCTGACGAACTACCAGAACGCGCAGCATGGCTCGGCCAGTCCCTCCCGGGCCTGGGCCACCGCCGCCCGGGGCAGTGACTACTTTGCCAGCGGCCAACCAAATCCCGCCCTCACCTTCACCCTCCCCGACCTCTATCAGATTACCCACCTCGTGGTCTGGGGGTTCTACTACACTTCGCCCAATAACTCTGAAGCCAGGAAATTCACCCTGGAGTTTTCGACCAACAACGGGCGAACCTGGACGGGACAGACCGACGTCACCCACAGGAAAACCGCTGATGAGGGCGAGGCCATCCCGCTGGATCGTAAATTCCAGGCCAACGCAGTGCGGCTCATCGTCACCGACAACTACTATGTTTTCCGGGGTGTGGGCGGGGAGCGCGTCGGACTGGGTGAAGTCAAATTCATCGGACAACCGCCCGCCGGCCCCGATCCATCTGTTTCGCTCCGTCCCCTCGTCGATTTCGGGAGCAATTCCCCCGGCGAACCGATCCTGTCCCGAACCCTCGCCATCGAAAACGTGGGAAGCCAGCCTCTGACCATCGCCCCCCTTGCACCGGTTCCTCCCTTCGTGATCAGCGGCGGACCGCTTGAAATTCCACCCGGTGTGTCCCGTCCACTCACCATTGACCTGCCGCCGGTCCCGGGCTGTCACCTCGTCACCCTCGAACTGGCCACCAATGATCCAGCCCGCCCCATTGTGCCAGTCAATCTCATGGGCGCCTACGACTGCCTCCCGAATGCACCTTCCCAACCAGATATCCTTCCGGAAGAGGGCACCTTCGTGGATCCCTTCGAAGTCACCATCACGAGCGAAGACCAGGGGGTGATCATTTACACCACGGATGGATCAATCCCCTCCTCTGACAATGGGATTCCCTACACTGGTCCGGTCGTAATCGACTCGTCCACCCAGTTGCGTGCTGCCGTGGCAAGAGCCGGAAGCGCTTCAAAACCCCAGACCAGAAGCTACCTCCGCCTCACTGGAGGACTCGAAACCTACACCTCTCCCATCCCCATCGCGATCATCGACAACTTCGGTGGCGGCACCATTCCCAACAAGGAATGGTCCTTCGCCACCCAGACTTCAGCAGGGCTCCAGCAACTTCCACGCCAACCCGCCAGCCTCCACCTCATTGACACCAACCCGGAGTCCGGCAGGGCCTCCATCACGGGCCTGCACGACCTCACCGAGCGCATCGGAATCAGGGTGCGCGGTTCCTTTTCCTCCACCTGGAACCCCAAGCCCTACTCCCTGGAGACATGGGACGAGTACGATGCCGACAAGAGCACCTCTCCCCTGGGCCTTCCTGGAGAATCTGACTGGATCCTCTACTATCCTCACCCCCTCTACGACCGCCAACTCATTGCCAACACCTTCTCCTGGGAACTCTCCCGACAGACCGGGCGCTACGGCACACGCTTCCGCCTCGTGGACACCTTCATCAATCAGGACGGCGGAGATCTCACTCCCGCCGACCGCGTCGGAGTCTACGCATTCGCCGAGAAGGTCACAAGAGACGACGATCGCATTGAGTTCGAACCGCTCTCCGAAGATGGCAGCACGGGGGGATGGCTCCTCAGCATCAATCGCATGGATCCCATCCCCGTGGGTGGCTTTCCCACTGAAAATGGCGCCCTTGCTCCCCAGTTTTTCCACACTGCCGGCCCCGATCGCATGCTGCAGACCCCTCCCAACCAACTCAACCGCGAAGGCGACGACGATATCCCACGCCAGTACAATGGATTCTTTAATTTCGAGGATCCCAACGGCTACCGTATCAATGCCGCCCAACGCAACGCGATCGAGAACTGGTTCGAGGAATTCGAAGACGTGCTCTATGACGACGCCCGCTGGCTCGATCCCGTGGATGGCTACCGGCGCTACGTCGACACCCGCGACTTCATCGATTACTTCCACCTTCACAATCTTGCCAAGCAGGGCGACAGCATGGCGCTGAGCCTCTTCCCCTGGTTTTCCTCCAGGGACCACAAGCTCCGTATCGGTCCGATCTGGGATTACAACCTGAGTGCCTACTGGACCGAACCCACCGAAGAGCTCTTCTACCGCAACGACCGGATCTGGTACCCGCGCTTCTTTGAGGATCCCCGCTTCATGCGGGAATATATAGATCGTTGGTACGAACTACGCCGCGGACCGTTCGCCACTCCGAATCTGACCGGACTCGTCAACCAGCAGGCCAGACAGTTCACCTCAACCCTCGCCATTCGACAGGGCCTGAGCGTCAGAGAGTGGTCCACCGAACTGGCGGACATGAAGACCTACCTCTCCATCCGGACAAGCTGGATTGACTCGCAATTCTTCCGACCGCCCACCTTCAGTCACCCGGGTGGCACCGTCAGCGGGCAATTCACCCTCTCCATTCTCAACAACACCGGAGAGGTGGGCACCATTTTCCTTACCCTGGATGGCAGTGATCCCATCGATGGTGGAGGAACCGTCTACACCGATCCCATCTCCTTGAATGCGACCGCTCATGTCAGGGCCCGGGTTCGCTCGACAAACGGTGAGTGGTCCGCCCTTAACGAGGCCTCCTACGTGACCGGAACGCCGCCGAAACCCGGGGACCTCGTCCTCTCCGAAATCATGTATCATCCTCTTGGTGACCCCGGAGCGGAGTTCATCGAAGTCCTCAACATCAATCCGGTGGAGGCACTCGACCTCGCCCTCATCCGGTTCGCCGCGGGGGTGGAATTCACCTTTCCGGTGGGGGCCACTCTCGCCCCGGGCGAACGAATTATCGTGGTTCGCAACCGGTCAGCCTTCGAAGCCGTCCACGGCATGGCACACAACGTGGTGGGAGAGTTCCAACTCGACAGCGCCCTCGATAACAGCGGCGACCGGATCATCCTCCTCGACGCCAGTGGCAGTGTCCTCCTCGACTTCAGTTACGGGGACGATCCGCCCTGGGCCGAGTCCGCGGATGGGGACGGTGACTCTCTCATCCTGATCGATCCCCTCGCCAATCCCGATCACGGGGTTTTCTCGAGCTGGCGCAGCAGCACTACTACCGACGGAAACCCAGGCAACGACGACCGCGTGACCTTCTCCGGTGATCCCGTCCGCGATCGCGATAACGACGGCATTCCCGCCCTCGTCGAATTTCTCCTTGGAACCCCGGAAATCCGGGAAGACCTCATCTCCGACTTCTTCACCTGGAACCACACTCCCGGTGGCGAGACGGAACTTCTCCTCGCCTTCAGCCTCGCCACCCGGGCCATTGATATGCCCGCCATCGAGTTCAGCAACGACCTCGAGACCTGGCAGGAGGTGACCGTGGAGCCCGCCTTCGATGAACATCTCACTGCCGGACGCGCCCGTTACCGCTGGCTCCTGCCCGCCCCCCAGCCCGCGCAGCGCTATTTCCGCATCCAGGTGGCGGAAACAGGGCGTTGAACGTGACGCTTCACTCAACAGGGATCCTCGGGCGTTCCCTGCCCCACTCCCGACGCCTCTTCTCCTTTCCCCGGGATCGTCCGCGAATCCGTGATCTCGTCTACCAGATCCTGTGCACTCGGAGTGCGTCCAACCGCAGACACCACCGGCAGCAACCCGGGCACCACTGCGAAAAGCAACCGGGCAAACGACATCACCAGACAAACGTGATCTGCCTCCGGTGGTTGGCGAGGCCACAGTTCCACCATAATCCACCCGAGGACGCGGCGCGGTACCGCGCGGCGCCACCTGTCTACCCTTCCAGCGGCATTGCATCCACGCAAACGGAGCTTGAGATTTTCTCCAGCCCTCTTCACCCTCTCCCACCCGCAGGATCGAAACTGCCTTCCCCACAAGGTTCGCCCTGCCTCCTACCCTCCATGAAAACGCTTCTGTGCCTCCTTTCTCTTCTGATCCCGACGCTCACCCTGGCCGAAAAGAAGGAAACTCCGGCGACACCCACCGGGGAGGCCTCCACCATCAAGAAGAAGAACTGCCCCCTCTGCAAACTCCCCGGCCGGGCCGCCCTCTTTGCGGGAGCGGTCAGACCCTGCCCGGCTGATTGCCCCAAACTCTGCTGCAAGGGCACGAAACTCGTGCTCCTGCTTGAGGGCCTTGCGGACCAGGATGGAACCGGGCAAGTGACTGCAGCCCTCAGCGGACTGAAGGACGTAAGAGTAAAGGGCGTTCGTACGGAATCGGGGCGCACGATTCTCAACTACAACGCGACGCAACTGACCGCCGCGCAGGTACGCGGCACCCTGGAGCGAGCGGGCTTCAAGATAGCTGGCGAACTCTGCACCTTCAAGATCGCCGGCCTCGGGAAAGCCGGGGCTGCTGACGTTCTCGTTGAAGCCCTCGCCTCGACCGCCGGTGTCAGCGCGATAGATACCGTCTGCCAGGACACTGGCCAGGCGATCATTGAGTATGATCCTGCCGAGACAACTCCCCAGCGCCTCGCCGCCGCCATCAATGCCACTCCCTGCAAGGTGATTCCCTGATCACCGTCTGTTCCAACGCCCCGCCCCTCCCGAAGACCTGCTGGGCACACATATAACGGTTGGATGACCTGCAGGACACGGGCACGTTTTTTCTAGCCACCGGCAGCCCTTCCCTGTTCGATGCAGGGGACCAGAAAACTCAACAAACACACGCATGTCTCAGGTAAATATCGCTATTGTCGGTCTTGGCTTCGGCGCAGAGTTTATTCCCATCTATCAGCGCCATCCGCAGGCGAACATGTCCGCCATCTGCCAGCGCACGGAGGAAAGTCTCAACGAGATCGGCGACAAATACGGGGTGGAGAAACGATATCAGGACTACGATGACGTCCTCCGCGATCCGGACATCACCGCGGTGCACATCAATACGCCCATCCCCAATCACGGGGAGCAGTCCATCGCCGCCCTGGAGGCCGGCAAGCACGTGGCCTGTACGGTGCCCATGGCCACCAGCCTGAAGGAGTGCGAGGAGATCGTTCGCCTCTCCAGGGCCAACGGCCTGAAGTACATGATGATGGAAACCGTGGTCTATGCCCGCGAGTTTCTCTACATGAAAGAACTCTACGACAGTGGGGAGCTGGGCAAGGTGCAATATCTCAAGGCCTCCCACCAGCAGGACATGGACGGCTGGCCCGGCTACTGGCCCGGTCTGCCCCCCATGCACTATGCCACTCACTGCGTCGGTCCCGTCCTCGGTCTCACCCGGGGAGAAGCAGAGTATGTCTCCTGCTTTCCGTCCGGGACCATCCGCGAGGAAATGCACGAGTGCTATAACTCGCCCTTCGCGGTGGAAAGCTGCCACATCAAGTTCCACAACAGCGACCTCACCGGCTTCGTCTATCGCTCCCTCTTCGACGTGGCCCGGCAATACCGGGAGTCATTTGAAGTCTATGGCGAAAAGAAATCGGTGGAATGGCCCCTCATCGAGGGCAAGCCGCTGGTGGTGCACACCGCCAAGAAACCCGAGCCCGAGATCCCCGAGGAAGTCGAGTGTCCCGACTTCGCCCATCTTCTTCCGGACGAAGTGGCTCCCTTCACCACCGGTGGCGTCTATGGCGGCGATACCGGGGAGGATCATCTCTCCTTCACCCAGGGAGCCGGTCACGGCGGATCCCACCCGCACCTTACCCACCAGTTCATCAATATGCTCATCACCGGTGAAGATGCCTATCCCAATGCGGTGGAGTCCGCCAACATCACCTGCACCGGCATCCTGGCACACGAGTCTGCCCTGAAGGGCGGCGAGATCATGAAACTCCCGAGCTGGAGCCTGCGCCAGGAATAGGCCCTGAGACCAGCAGCCGTTACCGCCAGCACGCTCACCATCGGTAGCATCGTCCTTTCAACGATTCCTTCGAACTCGGCATACCAGTATTCCGTGCCCCCCGGGAATTCACTGCTGGAATTCACCCTGTATCCCCCAAGCCCTCCGACAAATTGAGCTCCCTGCGACATTCCCTCTGGAAATACTAGTTGTTCTGCGCAAATTCCGACCTTTCTTTCAGGATCATGTCCAACCCCTCCAAACTCCTCCGCAACCCTCTCGTCCTGATCGCCTCTGGCATCGTCCTCCTGGGCCTGGTGGTATCCATCGCAATTACCAGGTCAATGGGCCCGGACGAAAAAGAACGCGTGGAGTCCGGAGAAAAAAGGGTAATCCAGCCTTCGAAATCCTCCGTGCCTCCCTCCAGACCCTCCGAGGGCAGCTCTCGCGGCGGCCCGCGCAAATCGCAGGGCAAGGAGATCCAGGGGGATGGACACATCGTGGCCGTGCCCGAGAAGTCCAGGCGGCAGGAGTTCATGACTGCGATCTCGGTCCGGGCCCGCAACGAATTGAAGGGACTGCGCGAGCAATACAAGACCGAGTTCGACTCCGCTGAGTCACGAAAAGAATTCAGTGATACGTTACGGAACGTCACCGACCCTGAGGAGCGTCAACGCCTGCTCCTGGAACGTACCACCGCATTACGCGTGGCTCGCAACAAGATGGATGCTCAAAAGGGATTTCCCGGGCGTGCCCGGGAGAAACGCCTCATCGACCTCATGCAGGTCCAGAATCTCTGGCGCATGAACACCTTTGTCGCCCGAAACGCCTCCCTGACCGGGGAAGCCGGAAAATTCGACGACCGCCTTGCTGAGTGGGCGGTAAACTCGGAAGACATGAGCGACGAGGAATTTCACACGACCTTCAACGAGCTGCGCCATGACCTGAACGTCCTCCGGGGCCGCAACCAGAGCGGCGCCCGCCCCCAGCCTTCGATACCAAAATAGGCCTTAAAACAACAACGCAGCTTCCCCCGGCTTGGGAAACCCGCCGGTCCGGGCCTTGGTATAAAGCAGCTCTCCGTCCCGGCGCACCTCAAAGATGCCCCCGCCACCCGCCACGAGAGACACCTCTTCCCCGGTCTTCTCCCTGATCTCAGCCGAGACACGCTCGGCTTCTGGAAGATAGTTTCACTGTGCGCAGTATTCGATCTCGATCGCCATGCCCAAGTCTGAACCAGCAGGAGGAATGGATCAATCCCAGGATCTTTTGATCTACGCGTCCTTGATTTCTTGCATTCAGGGACGGCAATGGATGAGCTTGGCTAGACCGTAGTCGTCACCCCATGCCCCCACGCCCTCCTGACAAACCTTCCTGAATCCACCCCGATGCAAGACCCGCCACTTTCCCGCGACCTTTCACGACAGCACCTGGAAGTAACCCGGCGTTATTTCATGCATCTGGGAACAGCCGGCTTCGCGGCCATGGGCTGTCCCTCCCTGCTGCGGGCTCAGGATGCGGACAGGAACATCCATGAAGAAACAATTGCGGCCCTAGAGTATCTGACCCATCAGAAGGAATTCGAGCTCGTTGAGCGAGGCAATCCTCTGCCATATAAATTGCCCCTGGAAAAACGTCTGGCAATCGGCATGGAGAGGGAAAGCTGGAAACTAGACGTGATCGCCGACAGCGCAACAAACGCCCAGGTGGACAATCCGCTTTCAAGGGAAAAAGGCACCGCGCTCGATTTCAAGGGTCTCTTGAAACTCGCCGGCAAACGCCCAACTCGCTTCCTCAAGGTGATGACCTGCAACAACATGGGAACTCCCCTTGGAATGGGCCTGTGGGAAGGAGTGCCCCTGCGCGAGGCGATCTGGGCGGCCAAACCCTCCGCCAACATCCGCCGGGTCTTCTATTACGGACATCACAATGAGGATCCGAAGCAGATGTTCCGCAGTTCCCTTCCCATCGGTCGAGTGCTGGAAGATCCACCCGGAGACCACCCGGTCATCCTCTGCTACAAACTGAACGGCGAATGGCTGAGCGGTGAAAGCGGTGGGCCGGTAAGAATAATCGTACCTGAAGCCTACGGGTTCAAGTCAGTCAAGTGGCTGAAGACCGTGGTTCTCACAAACGCACCCGCTGCCAATGACACCTACGCCAGTGGCAACAACGACATCGACAGCTGGATGAAAACCATGTGCCGGTTCATCCACATGCCGGCACAGGCAAAGGCCGGCTCCCCGATCCCGCTGACCGGACTGGCGCAAGTCGGCGTCGGCGGACTGGGAAAAGTGCAGGTCTGGATCAAACCCCGGCAGGATGGCGAATGGCCCAAGGATGATCCCTACTTCACCAAGGCCCCGTGGCAGGATGCCGCGATTCTGCCACCACCCGAAAAGTGGGGCGGCGGGCTACCCGGGGGCAAATTGCCACCGGATGTGCGCTTTTTCACCCCGGAAGGCAAACCGGCCCACTGGCCGATGCGCTACACCATCGCCCACTGGGCGACCCTTCTAAAGGGCATGGCTCCTGGGAAATACGACATCTACTGCCGCACGATCGACCAGCAAGGTCATGCCCAGCCGATGCCGCGCCCGTTCCGCAAATCCGGACGCAACAAGATTGAGGGATCACCCATCACCATCGAGGGCTGAGGCAGCCAGCATGCCTCAGAGACAGTTGATTATCACCGGGACCTGACCGGGGATCCGTTTCATCATGTCCGCAGGGGCGTGCCATTTCCGACTGGCGGGAACGACAGGCTCATCGACCTTATCCTCCTTGATTTCTTGCATTCAGAAACGGTGAATGAATGATCCTGACCCGACCGTAATTGTCACGCCATGCCTGCCCGCCTCCCTGTCCTTTTCCTTGCCACCCTGATTACCGCATTCCTTGCAACCCTCTCGGCGGCAAAGCAGCAACCCAATATCATCTACATCCTCCTTGATGACGCTGGCTATGGAGACCTCTCCTGCTACGGACAAAAAAAGTTTCAGACCCCCAATATCGATCGCCTCGCCAGGGAGGGGATGAAATTCACCAACCACTACTCCGGTTCGACGGTCTGCGCCCCCACCCGCAGCGTGATCATGTCCGGTCTCCACACCGGACACACCCCGAGTCGGGGGAACAGGGAGATCCAGCCGGTGGGACAGTTCCCCATTCCCGCCGCAACCTTTACCATCGCGGAAGCTCTCAAGAAGGCCGGTTACGCCACCGGGGCCTTCGGAAAGTGGGGCCTGGGTAATCCGGGCTCGGAAGGAGATCCCGTCAATCAGGGCTTCGACCGCTTCTTCGGCTATAATTGCCAGCGCAATGCCCATACCTACTACCCAACCTGGCTCTTCGACAATCTCCAGAAGATCAAACTCAACGGCGAAACCTACGCTAACGATCTCATCATGGACCGGGCCGTGGAGTGGATCGACAATCACCACAAGGCTCCATTCTTCTTCTTCCTTCCGGTTACGATCCCGCACGCCGCCATGCACGTGCCGGAAAAGTATGCCGCCCCCTTCCGCAGGAAGTTTCCGGAATTCGAGAACAAGGTGGGACGCTACGGGAACAACAGGCCTTTCGCCAGGAACCCCGCCGCTCAATTCGCTGGAATGATGACTGCCCTGGACCATGGGATCGGCCGCGTGCTCAAGTCTCTCGAGAAATACGGCATCGAAGAGAATACCATCGTCCTCCTCAGCTCAGACAATGGCCCTCACAGGGAGGGCGGCCACATGCCCGACTACTTCAATTCCAACGGAGGCCTGAGGGGTCACAAACGCGACCTCTACGAGGGAGGCATCCGCTGTCCCCTTCTCGTCCGCTGGCCCGGCAAGGTGAAGGCAGGATCGACCAGTGACCATATTTCCGCCCATTGGGATCTCTTCCCTACCTTCTGCGAGCTGGCGGGCACGGAAACGCCCCGGAATCTTGACGGAATCAGCTTCCTGCCCACCCTCCTCGGCAAGAAACAAGAACAACACGAATACCTCTACTGGGAATTCTTTGAAGGCGGCGGAAAGCGAGCGGTCCGCATCGGCAAGTGGAAGGCCGTACAGAACCAGCTCACCCGGAAGGGACAAAATGCATCCGTCGAGATCTACGACCTGACAACGGATCGCGCCGAGAAGAACAACCTCGCGACCCGGAAACCCGAACTCATCGCTCGCGCCCGGGACATCTTCAAGCAAGCCCACACACCTTCGAAGATCTGGAAGTTCAAGTGGGAACAATAGCCATTCGTCACCTTGCCATGAAGATCCTGACTCCTCTTTTCCTGCTCCTCGTTCTCTCCGCACCCCTACCGGTCCAAGCGGTGGGAGCGAATGCGCGGTTCGTCTCTGAAGTGGAATCCATCCAGCCCGGAGTTCCCTTTACGGTCGCCCTCCTCATCCTTCCGGACAAACATTACCATACCTACTGGAAGTACCCAGGCATCGTAGGGCTGCCCACCTCCATCAAATGGCAGCTGCCCAAGGGATTCCGCGCCGGTGAAATCGCCTGGCCCGCTCCCGAGGTAGTCGACATGGCGGGCCACCCCGCCCACGGATTCCACCGCGACCTTCTTCTGCTGACGGTCATCACTCCGCCGAAAAAACTCCCGGTGAACTCTGTCACTCTCACCGGTGAACTGGCCTGGATGGCCTGTCACAAGGAATGCCACCCGGGCTTCGTCACCCGCAGGCTCACACTCCCCGTCAACCGTGACAGGGAGATCAGGCCTCATCCGGAATGGGCCGCTGCCATCGCCACGGAACGCGAGGCCCTTCCCCGGGAAACTGATCTGTGGAAAGTTTCCATTGAGTCGAGACCGGACGTCACTCCCGTCCTGATCCGTGTCCGCCCCAGAGCAGGCGCAGCGGCAGATCCCGGTGAGATCTACTTCTTCAGCGAAGACGGCCAGATCACCTCCGAACCTGCCCAGAAGGTCAAGCGCCAGCCGGATGGCAGCTACCTCATCAGCGGAACCCGCTCCGAATTCAGCCCGAAGAAAAAGACAACCCTCCCCGGCACCCTGGTGGCTTCAGGGGGATGGGCCAGGGGAAAACCGCTGTCGGCCTTCCGTGCCGAGCCAGCCTACCCCGGAAAATAAACCCCGGCGGGACGCTGCCCGGGATTCACTGCGATCCACCGAATCCGGATCACGCGGGTGCGTCAGGAACACGTTCGGCAACGACATGCTCCCCGGCGGCGTCACTTTCCTATCCGCGCCCGGTCCCGGTCCTGTTTTTTCTTCGGTTCCGGCGTGAACGTACCCGTACCCGGCGAAAAATCCCACGGCTGGATGTCCTCTCCCAACCGATCAAGGAAAGCCCCCGCGGAAAACGCCAGGTAGAAAGGCCCATCACCTTTCTTGTTCCGGTTCCGGATGTAAAGATCCTTCATGGAGGGCAGGGCCGCCCTGGCCTCCTTGCCCAGTAACTCGATCGCCCGGCAGGCCCGCAGAGCCACCCACCAGTCGTCGTGGTCGAGTTCCTTCACCAGCCCGGCGAGGGCCATCTCCCGGTGCTTGCCCTCCTGAGCCAGCCAATCCGCAGTTTCCAGTCTGACCGCTGCAGAAATGTCGTCCAGGTAGCCCACCACGCGATCCCTGTCCTGGTAGTCTGCCACCCGCAGGGCAAGGACAGCCCAGTAACGCTCACTCGGATCAGCGGACTTCAGCAGCTTGAGCGCGGTCGGCACCTCCGCCCGACCGACCAGGTCTGCGGCACTCCACGCTTCCTCCAGGTTCGGTTGGTGGTCGCTCTTCCCAAGAAGGATATCGCGTAGAGCCTTGTCCTCATTCCTGACCCATTTCCACATCTCGCTTTCCGGTATCGCTCCGGGATCCCGCAGGAGCCTACGCTTGATCCGATAAATCCGGCGGTGCTCCACGAGAGCCGCCTGCTGCTTGCCGGTCATCTCTGTCTCCAGCAGGTTAACCAGGTTGTGAGGATCAACCTCACAGTCGTAGAAGGCCTCCACCGGCTTGCCTGGTCCCGCGTAATCCAGCTGCGCCTTGTCGAGCAATTGTGGCTTGTCCCTCGCGAGGCGGGTGATCTCCTGCCGGGTCCGCCCCAGATCGGAAAAGACGCTGGGCTGGTTGTGGCTCAGATGCGGATGGTAGTTCCGGATGTAGAGGTATTTCTCACTGCGGAGCGAACGTGCACATTCGAAAACCTCGTCGACCCGGTCGCGACAGCCATAGACGTATTCGCGCTTCGGATCTCGCTCCCGTCCCAGAAAACTGTGTCCCTGCATGTAGTCCGGTTTCGCCAGGCCGGCCAGGTTCAGAACCGTGCAGGGAAAATCGACGAAGATCACCAGTTCATCATTGACCGTCCCCGGCAGGGAGGGCGCGAGATGCTGGTATCGCCTCGGGAAGCGCGTCATGAGAGCCACCCGCATCCCCGAATCGTGCAGCATCCTTTTGCCCCTCGGCATCCCCGTGCCATGATCGGTATAAAAGAAAACGATGGTGTTGTCCGCCAGCCCGTCCTCCTCCAGCTCCCGCAGGAGGCGTCCGGTATTCCGGTCCATCACGGTCACGCAATCGTACATGCGCGCCCATTCCTTCCGGATCACGGGTGTATCCGGATAGTAGGGGGGCAGCGGAACCCTGGCCGGGTCGTGGATTTCCTCTCTGGTGAGCCTGGACTGCACTTCACGCACAAACACCTCGTGCGGCCACACCGTGGTGCGGGATTGGTGGGTGCTCATGTCGTTGAACACTGCAAAGAACGGCTGGCCTTCCCTGCGCTGGTCGCTGCGCCAATGTGCCTGGCCGCTCGACTCGTGCCACGCTTCCGCAATCAGGCGCTGCGCCGCTCCATTGTTGTAGTCGGTCTTCACGTTGTTGGTGGTGAAGTAACCAGCCTTCCTCAGATAGCCGGGAAAGGCCTTCACCCGGTCCGGAATCGGAAAGGCCGACCGCATCTGGTGCGCTCCCAGGCTGACCGTAGTCATGCCTGTAATGAGACAGGCCCGTGAGGGAGAGCAGACCGGCGCCGCCGCAAAGGCCCGGGTGTAGCGTACGCTCTCGGTTGCAAACTTGTCCAGGTTTGGAGTAGTGGCGAACTCATCACCGTAACATCCGAAATAGGGGCTCATGTCCTCGGCGGTAATCCAGAGGATATTGGGATGAAGCCGGCGCGCCCGGATGTTACGAAAACGGACCGTTCCCCCTTTGCCGTGGTGCTGGATGCCGAAGTAGCCCGCAAGCTGCCGTTTCTCGTGCAAGTCCGCGACCAGCGTCCCATTGAGGTAGGTCCGCACCAGCGACCCCTGCGCCACGATCCGGAAATGGTTCCAGTCCTTTACCTTGAGCAGTCCCTCCACCCGCTTCTGGTAATCCTTGTTCTGCGCCCTGCCCGGATAGAGCCATCCCCCCAGTCCGATTCCGTAGATCGCGGCCGGTTTCTGCAGGTCAATCTCACACTGGTAGCCCCTGGGCTTGCCCTGTTCTCCCGTGCAGCGATAGGCAAATCCGGAATTGAAGTTCACCTTGCTCGCATCCTCAGGCAGCAGCACCTCCAGCTCCGCCTCGAAATCCCCCATCGAAATCTCAGTGGTCACCCAGCAATTCGTCCTGGAATGAAGTTCGAGCACGCCATCCCTTGCTTCGAAGCGCACAACCTGGCTGCGAGGCGTCCACCCCTTCGTGCTCTTTCCGTCAAAGAGATCCACCCACTCCGTCGCTCCAGCCGGCATGATCACAAGCAACAGCAACCTTGAGACAAACAACTGCGAAAACAGGCGAAGGATGATCTGCATGAGTCCGGTCTAGAACTTCCCGTGCGGAGAGAAAAGGTAATCTCTGCAAAATCGCCTCGCCAGCAGGCGTAGAGCTTTGGCAGCTTCCGACTGCGATCCCGTCTGCCATGAAATTCATCCTCTTCCTTGCTCTCCTTGCCTTCTGCCTGCAGCCTCTCGCAGCTCAAAAACGCAAAAAACAAGCTTCCAGGGGAGGGCCGGAGAAGTCCCCTGAGCTGGCCCGGCACTACATCAATCTCAAGACCTCACCCCGCGCTCCACAGGCAGAACCGGTCACCACCTCCCTGCCCCTGGAACTTCAACCGAAGGACCAGATCGCCTTCATCGGCAGCGGCCTCCTCGATAATGCCCGTCACTACGGTTATTTCGAAACGCTCCTTCACCAACGCTTTCCCGATCACCAGCTCGGCATCCGGAACTTTTCCTGGCCTGCTGACGAGGTCGACCTCCAGCCTCGCCCTGCCAATTTCGGCGACCTTGACCAGCATCTCACCTACTACCGTACCGATGTAATCATTGCAGCCTTCGGCTACAACGAATCCTTTGCGGGTCAGGCCGGCCTTCCCGCTTTCCGTGCGCGCTTCGACGCTTTCCTCTCCCAGCTCAAATCTCGGTCCTACAACGGCAAGAGCGCTCCGCGGATCGTGGTAATCTCTCCCGTTGCCAACGAGAACATCGAGGGTGTTCCAGCTGCCGATCGCAACAATGAAAACCTGAAGCTCTATGGCCAGGCCATCGAGAAGGGCGCCACCAGCCACAAGGTTGCCTTTGCCAATGTCTACGCCGCCACCGCCACCGCCATGGCGGAGAAAGGACACGATCTCACCGACAACGGCACGCAACTGAACGGAGCGGGACAGCAGGTCTTCGCCAGCACGCTCTATCGCCAGCTCTTCGGCGAGACCGCCCCGCCCGTAAACGAAAAAGCACGCGCCCTTGTGGTGGACAAGTCCTTCCAGTTCTTCCACCGCTACCGCCCTCTCAACACCTTCTATTACACCGGAGGCCGCAACAAGAACTACGGCTATCTCGATTTCCTCCCTGCCATGCGAAATTTCGATCTCATGGTGGTCAACCGGAATAAGGCCATCTGGGCCACCGCACAGGGGCGGGAGGGCACGGCAGACGATTCCAACCTGCCTCCACTCGAGGAAACCGCACAGGGACGTGGCGCCAACAAGTGGCTCTCACCAGAGGAGGAACTCGCGGCCTTCCAGGTCGATGAACGCTTCGAGGTCAACTGCTTTGCATCCGAGGAGGACTTCCCCGACATGGCCTGTCCCATCCAGATGCGCTGGGATGCCCGCGGTCGACTCTGGGTCTCCTGCTCGACCACCTACCCACACCTCTATCCCGGACGCGAACCCAGCGACAAGATCATCATCCTGGAAGATACCAACTGGGACGGAAAGGCCGACAAATCGACCGTTTTTGCAGACAACCTGGAAGTGCCTCTCTCCTTTGTCCTCGGCAAGGGAGGAGTCTACCTCTCGGAGGAACCGCACCTCATCTTCCTCGCGGACACCGACGGAGACGACAAGGCCGATCATCGCGAGATCGTCCTGACTGGCTTCGGGTGTGAGGATTCGCACCACGCCTTGCACGATTTCGTGTGGACACCCGATGGCGATCTCCTTTTCCGCGAGTCCATTTTCCACAATTCCCAGGTTGAAACCCCCTACGGTCCGGTCCGCGCCAAGAACAGCTCGTGGTTCCGCTTTCATCCCGGTTCGCAGCGGCTCACAGCATTCGGCGGCTATCCCAACACCAACCCGTGGGGCGTGACCTTCGACGACTGGGGGCAGCACGTGGCCAGCCATCCCGTCTTTGCCAGCGCCTTCCACGCCACCAATGCTCCCTACCCGACCCAGCACCCGAGAGCCAACGGGATTCCGGCCTACTCCGGCGTATGCGGTCACGAATTTGTTGACTTCGCTTCGTGGCCGGACGACCTGCAGGGGGGCTTTGTAAAAGTCCGTTACAAGCCCACCAACCGGGTCGAGTTCCACAAGTGGGTTGAACACGACGACCACTTTCGCGAGGAGTTTCAGTTCAACCTCATCTTCTCCACCAACCTCTCCTTCATCCCGGTCGATCTCCGCTACGGGCCACGTGGCGCGATGTATGTCTGCGACTGGTACAATCCGGTGAAAGGGCATGCTCAGTACTCGCTTCGCGATCCCCGCCGCGACCGCAAGTCCGGGCGCATCTGGCGCATCGTCCCCAAGGGTGCCCGGTTGCAGGATCCTCCCGGGATCACCGGTGCCTCAATCTCCGCTCTCCTCGACCTGCTCAAACGCAGGGAGTACCGCTACCGCTACTGGGCCAAGCGAGAACTGCGCGACCGAAACCCCACCGAGGTGCGTAACGCCCTCGACGCCTGGGTTCCCATCCTCGATTCCAAGGACCAACGCTTCCGGCACCATCAGCTTGAAGCCCTCTGGACCTATCGAGGGGTCGGTGCCTCCAATCCGGACCTGCTGAAGGAACTGCTCTCCTGTGGGACACATCACGCACGCGCCGCCGCCACCCGCCAGCTACGCTACGCTGACTGTGGTCTGAGCAAAAGGGACCGTGGAACGCTCCTTCTCCAGAGTGCCAACGACAAAAGCGCTCTCGTTCGTCTGGAGGCCGTCACCGCCTCCACCTACCTGGCCACCCCGGCAGCCTTTCAGGCCCTCCTCTCCACCTTGGACCATCCGCGTGAGGCACATCTCAGCTACGCCACCCGGACCGCCTTTGGTGCGAAGTCCATCCTCCCGTTCTGGACGGAAAAGATCCCTCCCGCGGTGGCGAAGTTCATGGCGACTTTCGACCGAAGCTCCAAAACAAAAGCGGGCACAACTCCCGGCAACGCCCGGGAGGCAGCCTTCGATTCACAGAACAACCTGGCAGAAGTGAAAATTAGCTGTATCCCCGAACGGCTCCTCTTCACCCGGGACAGGTTCGAAGTAAAGGCAGGGCAACCCGTCAAACTGATCTTCACCAATCCCGATGCCACCCAGCACAATCTCCTCATCCTTAAACGCAACACCTCCATCGAGACGATTGGCATCGCCGCCAATGAAATGGCCAAGAGCCCGGAAGGCGTGAAGAAGCACTTCATTCCCGACGACAAGCGCAT
>JAAZXD010000150.1:0-7144 GCA_014240355.1 Roseibacillus sp.
CCATGCTGGTCCTCCCCCTGACCATCGCGGCCTCCTGTGCCTTCATGCTCCCGATCGCCACTCCGCCCAATGCCATCGTATTCGGTTCCGGGAAGATCGCCCAGCGCACCATGATGCGGACCGGCATCGTCCTCAACATCTGCTTCGCGCTCATCCTCACCGTCCTGGGCACCGTGCTCTTCTGAGCAACGAGTCCTCCAAGGTTACGCCAGAAGATCCCTGACCACCCGTCCGTGCACGTCGGTCAACCGAAAGTTCCGGCCCGCATACCGATAAGTGAGTTCGGTGTGATCGATTCCCAGTTGATGCAGGATGGTGGCATGGAGGTCATGGAAATGAACCCGGTTCTCCCGCGCGTAGTAGCCGTATTCATCAGTGGCGCCATACTGAATCCCCGCTTTGATCCCTCCCCCCGCGAGGAACATGGTGTTGGCGTGGGGATTGTGATCCCGCCCATCGCGCCCCTGCGCCACCGGGGTTCTTCCGAATTCTCCTCCCCACAGGACCAGGGTTTCATCGAGCAGTCCACGCTGCTTCAGATCCGAGATGAGCCCCGCCACCGGGTGATCCATCTCCCCTGCGAGACGTGCGTGCTCCTTGCGCAGGTTCCCGTGGGAATCCCAATAGCGATGAGTGACCTGCACGAACCGCACCCCTGCCTCACTGAAGCGGCGGGCCATGAGACACTGTTCCCCGAACTTCCTGGTGTTGTCCTGGTCCAGTCCGTAGAGCTTCTTGATCGGCTCCGGTTCCCCCGAAACGTCCTGAATACCCGGTGCTTCCATCTGCATGCGGAAGGCCAGCTCGTAGGAGGCGATGCGGGCCTCCAGCTCCGAATCTCCCGCGCTTTGGGCAAAGTGATCGCGGTTCATGGCCTTGAGCAGATCCAGTTCCCGGCGCTGCAGATCCCGGTTCTTGAGCGGACTCTCGATAAAGGGAACGGTCATCCCTCTCCCCTTTCCTCCGATCCGGGTCCCCTGGTAGTGGGCCGGCAGGAAGGCCGAGGACCACGCATTGGATCCCCCGTGACTCCCGCTCGGGGCGATCGTGATGAACCCGGGGAGATTCTGGTTCTCCGTTCCCAGTCCGTAATTGATCCACGACCCCATCGCCGGACGCGTGAAGGTGTCCGATCCGGTGTGCAGTTCCAGCAGGGCACCCCCGTGCCGCGAGTTGGAACCGTAGATCGACTTCACGATGCACAGGTCATCCACGATCGACGAAAGGCGCGGCAGGATCTCGCTCACCTCCGCCCCGCTCTGCCCGTGCTTCCCGAACTTCCACGGGGAGGCCAGCAGGTTGCCCGTCTTGGCCGACACGATCCGCGGCTTCTCGAAGGGCAGAGGCTTGTTGTCGTCGCGCGTCAGTTGCGGCTTGTGGTCGAAGAGGTCCACTTGCGATGGACCACCGTGCATGAAGAGGAAGATGATCCGCTTGGCCCGCGCGGGCGAGGGAGCCGGTTTCGGGCTCAGGGCCGAGGCGGCCCGCCCTTCCTCGGTCAGCAGGCCCTGCAGGGCCAACGCGCCGAACCCTGCCGAGGAGGTCCGCAGCATCTCTCGCCGGTTTAATGGCCGGGCCTGGCGGTTGTGGCAGAGGAAACTCATCTCCGGGACATCAGAAGTATGATCATGGGGGCCCGGATTGTCAAAAGCACGTGAATGCGACGGCCCGGATCTACTCGATATAGAGAAATTCGTTACTGGCCATGAGAACCCGTGCCACGCTGGCCCAGGCCTTCTGGTCTCCTTCCCCTGCTGCCAGGGCATTGTTCACCGCGTTCTCCAACCGCGTGATCTCGTCCGGGCGCGCGGGACGCCCGTGGTAGTGCAGGACCATCCAGTCCCCCCGCTGTCCGTTGCTCGCTCCCTTGGTCGCCTCGATCATGATCTCTGCAATCCGCGTCGCGGACTCGTGGACCAGCGGGCTGTTCATGAGGACGAGAGCCTGCTGGGTCACCGTGGACGTCCGGCGATTTCCGTCCGGCACGGAGGGGTCGGCAAAATCGAAGGCATTCAATTCGTCGTAGCCCGCACTCCGGATCACCGGCAGGTAAACCGCCCGCCGGGTGCTCTTGATCCACTCCGTCATCTTGCCCTTCTCGATATACTCGGTGGGCTTTCGCTGGATGATGGCTCCGCCGATGGTCAGGTCCAGCCGGTTGGACTTGAAGAGGATCGCATCGCGCAGGACCTCCGCCTCCACCCGCCGCGGCTTCCAGCGGGCGAAGAGCTTATTCTCCGGATCTCCCCGGAGCGCCTGCTCCGACCTCGACCCCTGCCGGTAAGTGGCTGATCTCATGAGGTCCCGGTGCATCGCCTTCAGCGACCATCCCGCATCGATCAGCTTCAGGGCAAGGTGATCCAGCAGGGCCGGGTGCGTGGGCCTCTCTCCCAGGACTCCGAAATTGTCAGGCGTGGGCACCAGACCCCGTCCGAAATGCCAGCGCCAGACACGGTTCACGATCACCCGGGCGGTCAGGGGGTGGTCCGCACTGGCAATCCATTTCGCCAGTTCCAGGCGTCCGCTCTGCCCGGCAGGCATTGGTGGTTGGTCAAATCCGGCAATCACCGGCAACACTCTACGCGGAACCTCCTCCCCCAGGGTCAGGTAATTGCCCCGCAGGTGCACCTTCGTATCCGCCACCGCATCCTCAGTCACTCCCATGACGCGATGCTTCCCGGGCAGATTCTTCTTCAGCCCGGCGATCCGACCCTCCAGTTCTTTCTTCTCCTCCGCCTTGGTCTTCTTGTCGCCCTTCTTCTTCTCCAGTTCCCCGATCTCCTTCCAACGGGCTGTCACCCCCGGATCGGTCAGGTCATGGAGATGATAGTGCGCCACCACGGTGTACTTCGTCAGCGTCTTGGTGGAGAGGAAGATCCCGGCCAGGCCATAGTAGTCCGCCGTCGAGACCGGATCGAACTTGTGGTCGTGGCACCGTGCGCATCCCAATGTCAGCCCCAGAAACGCACGGCCCGTCGTGTCCAATTGTTCGTCGATGATGTCCATCCGCATCTTGGCCTGGTCTGTCTCGGCCAGCACCTTGGGTCCCACCGAGAGAAATCCCAGCGCCGCGACCTGCTCCCGCCGTTGCTCGAGTGACTCCCCCGGCAGGAGATCCCCCGCCAGTTGTTCCACGATGAACTGGTCGAACCGCTTGTCCTCGTTTAAGGACCCGATGACGTAATCGCGATAGCGCCAGGCTTCGGGATGCGCAATGTCCTCATCCATTCCGTTGGAATCGGAATAGCGGGCCACGTCCAGCCAGTGCCGGCCCCATCGTTCCCCGTAACGCGGGGAGGCCAGAAGGTCGTCGATGAGGCGCTCCCACGCCTCCGGTTCATCATCGTGAACGAAGGCTTGCACCTGCTCCGTGCTCGGAGGCAGTCCATGGAGATCAAGGTAGGCCCTTCTTACCAGTGTGCGCCGGTCCGCCTCCGGTGCCGGACGGAGTCCCGCTTCTTCCATCCTCGCGAGAATAAAGTGATCAATCCCATTGCGTGGCCACTTCTCATCCTTCACTCCCGGCCGCGTATGCTGTACGGGTCTGATGAAGGACCAGAACTTCCGGCCATCCTCGTAGTCGATGCCCGGTTCCTCCGCCACCTTGCCCGCTCCCTCGTCCCGCGGATCGGGCGCGCCGCGCTGGACCCACTCCCGCAGGAGTCCGATGGTCTCATCCGCCAGCTTTCCATCCGGCGGCATCTGCAGGTCGGCGTCCCGATAACTCAGCGCTTTCAGGAGAAGGCTTTTCTCCGGTTCGCCCGGCACGATGACCACCCCGGAATCCCCTCCCTTCTGCACTCCGGCACGCGAGTCGAGCAGGAGTCCTCCCTTCACCTTGCTGGCGCGCGCGGAGTGGCATTCGTAGCAATGCTCCGCAAGCAGGGGACGGATCCTGGATTCAAAGAATGCCAGGTCATCATCAGCGGGCGCGGAAGCTGGCAGCAGGACCAGCAGCAGGCCGGATCCCCTTTGCAAGAACGTGCGCATCACCTGCCTCCACCATACGCCCCCGGTCCTACCCCTGGTTCTTCGCCTCCTTCTCCTCACCGCCGGGGCGCTTCAGCCCGTGCTTGTCGTAGAGACGCTGCCAGTAGGCATGCCAGTACTTGTCGTAATAGTCATACGCCGCATTATCGATGTGCTCCGGGCTGACCACCACCGGGGCCTTTTCCGGGTCGTATCCCTTCAGGTGCCCTCTGCCCGCCCGCTCCCGCGGTGAAACAAAGCGCCACTCGGGATTGCCCATCACCTCCTCACAAAGCTTCGCCAAGCCGACATCGTAGCCCTTGAGCTGCTCCCGCCGGTGAATGTGGTTGTGGTCATGATCCATGGTCCGGTTGGTGTCATACCAGCTCTGGAATCCCTCGGCCCAGTATTCGGATCGGTTGACCGCCGCATAACATCGCTTTTCTCCCCCGAAGATGATCAAGACCTTGTCTTTCCCGGTGACCCGGACCTTCGCGTGGGTCGGCTTGCCGTTGACCAGGATATCCCCGCCCTCCAGGCACCGCGTGAGCAACTCCGGGGTCTCCCCCGGGAACCACTTCCGCAGCGTCGCCAGCAGGAGCACCGGGGTCTCCCCCCTGACCCGCCGGAAGCGTTGGGCGGCCCGCCCGTCCTGCCAGATCCCCTGCTTCATGGCCCCTTTATAAATAGCTTTAAGCTTTTCCTGCTGCCCCTCACTGAACCCGGCCCCGTGGACGACGTGACCGAACTCATGAATCAGGATGCTCTCGATCTGCATGCCGCCCTCAAACTCCAGGACATCCTCCTCCGCAAAGAACACCGTGGGGCGTCCGGTCTTCCAGGTCAAAAACCCCCGGCTGCGCCAGTTGTAGAAGTCGAGCTCCTTGCCCGTCTTGTCGGTCGTGAACTGGGGCACCTCCGAGGTGACCTCGTCGTGCGCCACCAGCAGGCAGAGCACCTTGCGCTCCCGCACCCGCTGGGCCACCTCCGGGCTGATGCTCTTCATCATCATCTCGAACTGGTAGGCCGCCTCCAGGTGGGCGTAGTCGCTCACCTTCCCCGAGGTTGCGATCAGGATGCCCTGCACCCAGGTTCCCTTCCTGTAAAATCCGGGATCAAGCTCGTATTCCTTCAGTTCCCCGGGGGTGAGCGGCTTCACCTCGTGGGCACCCAGCGACCCCAGCAGGCCTGCCAGGAAAATAACCGGGAGAATCTTCACGAAAGGCAGGAAACTGACAGGCAGCGATTACTTCCCGGTGAAACACATCAGGTGCGTATCGTTCCGCAGGAGGATCCGGTCCCCCACCGGCACCGGAGAAGCCACGATCCGCGTCTCGAAATCGCGCTCGAAGAGAACCTTCAACTCCTTGTTCAACTCCGCCACCAGGAGCTTGCCGTCCTCCCGGCCTACATAAATCTTACCGTCCGCAACGGTCGGGGAGGAGTAGTAGCTCTGCGCTCCCCGGGGGAGCTTGCCTTCCCAGAGGGTCTTCCCCGTCTTCGGATCGAGACAGTGCACCTGTCCCCGGTCCCCGAGGATGTAGACCTTGCCATCGTGCACCGCCGGGGTGGGCACGAAGCACCCCTTGTTGTCGAGGCGCTCCCACACCCGGTGACTCTCCGTGACATCACCCTTCCCTCCCAGCTTCACCCCGGCCAGGCACTTCCCCCGTCCGTAGGGCACGATCACCATATCATCCACGATCACCGAGGAGGACACCACCACCCAGTTGCTGCGCTTCTGCGGGTTGAATCCCGCGCACTCCGAGATCAGCTTTCCGTTCTTCGCCTCGTGGGTCGTGACCCGCTCCGCCCCCCACACCACCAGCACCTGCCGGCCATCCTCCTCGAGGACATGCGGAGTGGCATAGCTGTGATCCCCCTCCACCGGGGTCTCGTAGGTGCGGTTCACCTTCCAGGCCTCCTCCCCGGTCCCCTTGTCAAAGGCCACCAGGAACCCCTTGCGATCATTCATGACGGCCACCACCACGTGCTCCCGGGTGATCACCGGGGACGTCCCGATATCCCAGTAGAGCGTGTCGCGCCCGTAGCGCTGTTGCAGGTTGTGCTTCCACAGGACCTTGCCCTTCATGTCGAGGGCTCCGAGGTTGCCGCTCTTGAAATAGGCAAAGATAAATTCGCCATCGGTCCCCGCGGAGGACTTCCTGCTCGACCCGTTGCGATGCTTCCCCTTGCGCCTCTTTCCCAGGGTGGTGTCCCAGGCCTTTTTCCCCTTCCAGTCATAGGCGAGGATCCCGTCCTCCTCACCCTTGGCCGCAGTCAGGATGATGAGATCGTCCCACACGATGGGCGTGGAGCACCCGCGCCCGGGCAAGTCGGCCTGCCAGAGAAGGTGGTCATCGTCGAGCTTGGCGGGGTAGCTCCCCTTGGCCGTCGACCCGGCATCCGCCGCCCCACGCCACGAGGGCCAGCGCAGTTGTTCGGCCTGCAGGACGGCCGCCGACAGCACAGCGACCCCGAGAATCAGTGGAAGGGAACTCATTGTCTTCATGGCGATCCAGAGCAGTGCCATTACAAGCCATTCCCTCCCAGGAGCAAGATCCAAGGGCATCGTATTCAGGTGACCCCGCCCCCCTTACCTGCCAAGCAAGGCCTTCAATTCGCTCTCGATGGCATCGGCCCAGACCTGGTGCCCCTTTTCACTGGGATGCGTGGTGTCCGGCATCATCTCCTTGGAGAGGTGTCCCTTCTCATCGAGAAAGCTGGGCCCGATATCGAGGAACTTCACGTTCTTGAGCTCCTTGAGCAGATCCGGCAGGTAGGAGTTCAGCTCGATGATCTGCTTGCGGTGCGGATGGGACAGTTCCCGGCGACGGGGAAAGACCCCCAGCACGAGGACCTTGGCCTCCGGGTAAAGGCTCTGCAACTTGGCCGCGATGGCCTTCACCCCGTCGGCCGCCTCCCGCGGCTTGTCGCTTCCCCAGCAGATGTTGTTGGTCCCGATCATCACCACCGCGGCCCTGGGCGGCACTTTGGGCTTGGGCAGATGATCGAGACGCCACAGGACGTGGTTGGTGCGGTCCCCGCCGAACCCGAGGTTGAGGGCCTTGAGCGGCTCGAAGTGCTTCTTCCAGACCTTCTCCCCGATGCTCTCGAAGTTGTGGGTGATCGAATCCCCCACCATCAGGAGTTCATATTCTCCCTCCTTCATGGC
>JAAZXD010000150.1:7154-7836 GCA_014240355.1 Roseibacillus sp.
GGCCCCGATCTTCTCGGCCTGCCGCTTGAACCACCACTCCTCGACCCGGGGCTGGGGGGTCACCGCCGGACCACCCGCGGGTTTCTCCTCTGCCCCGGCGGACACCACGACCAGCAAAGGAAGGACCACCACGAGGGAACTCAAAATCTTGCACATCATAGGCAGGTTAATGTCCGGAAATCGCTCCTGCGGCAAGGACGATTGAATGCAGATCCATATTTGCGATGAGGGTCAGTCGGCCACTTCGATATTGTCAATGGAGAGTCCGCTAAAAGCGTCCCCGCTGCTATCGCTCGTGAAGTTCCATTCAATGAGAATGGTCTCGCCGATCGCTTCCGGAACAACCGGAATGCTGAAGGTCCTCCAGGCGTCATCGATTGGAGTCATGTCAATCTCCGTATCCGTTCCGAGTTGAACCTGATCGCTGGCCCGCAAGAAACGGATCTTGGCGGAATCCCCGAAACCATCCGCATCGCGGTAGGCCTCAAAGGTCAGGGTGGCGCTGGCCACGCCGCTGAGATCAATGGCTGGTGAACGGAGTGAAATGTCCGCATCGGAGCCGTAGTCTCCCAGGTTCGTGCACCAGGCATTGCCTGAGTCGTCGGCTCCTGTGAGCGGACCGGTGCTGCCAGCGGGCGTGCCCAGCTGCCAAACGGTGTCGCCAACCTCATCGTTAACAAGG
>JAAZXD010000151.1 GCA_014240355.1 Roseibacillus sp.
CCACCGAACCGGAGGATACATTCTTCACCGCGGGCACGAGAGCTTTGAACAGAGCCCCTGCCTGTTCGGTGAGAAGGGCGCGATCCTCCGGCGACGACTCGGACAACTGGGCGGAAGCCAGCGGCAGGAGGGCGATGGAAATCAACAGGGTAGAGGAAGGAACTTTCATCACTGATTGCGTTGAAGGCGATACTTACTTCGGTTCAGGCATCACATCCGCAAGGCGGGCCAGTTTCAATTTACAGGACATGCTTTCCCCCCGCCGCGTGAAGGCCAGTTCCACTTCATTCCCGGGTTCATGCCTGGAGAGTATGCCCTGCAACTCCCGCAGGCTCTTTACCTGCTGACCGTCAATGCTGACAACCACATCGCCACGCCGCATCCCGGCCACTTCGGCGGGAGAGTCGGGATGGACCTCCGCCAGTTGCACCCCACCGGGAACCGCCCCGGCCACGTTGAATCCGATGACAGGCCGGTCGGGATTCATCAGCGGATTCATGGTCAGACGTCCCCAAGTCTCCCCTTTCTCAAGCCGTGTCCAGTCCGCCCTGAAATTCTGAACCCCGGTGTGGTTGTTCGACATCAGGCTGGCTCCGATGGAGGAGTGGATTCCGATCACCTTGCCGTCCAGGTCAAAGAGCGGACCGCCCGAATCTCCTCCAATGAGGGCGCAATCGGTTCCAATGAATCCCAGCGGATTGAGGGCCACCACCCGTCCGAAGCGCACCGGTGGCGTTCGTAGCGCATCGTATCCTCCCGCATGGCCGAGCGAGATGACGAAATCACCCACCTTGACGGACCCGGAATCACCCAGCTCCACAAAAGGCCATTCCTCCCCGGGCTGAAGTTTCACCATGGCCGCATCCTTGGAACGATTGGATCCCAATACCTTGCCGCGAGCCTGCTTGCCGCCCGGAAAGACCACCGTGACCTCTTCCAGTCCCTCAACAACATGACCGGCAGTCAGGATCAATCCTTCCTTGGAGATTATTACGCCGCTGCCGGAAGATTCGCTCTTCTCCGAAAAGAGTGAAACAGTTGCAGGCAGTCCCTTCTCGGTCACATCTTCTACCTTGCTCTGCAGCGCCTTGAGCTGAGCCAGATTCTGAACCGGCGTCTCTGCAGGAACCTCGTTCACGAGGATTCCTGTAAAGGCGAGAAATCCAGCAATTGTGGGCCGAACACTTGCTACTCTCATCACGGTGAAATATGCTTCTTACAGGCTAAGCGTCAATGCCCGTGGTTTTCGTCTGGCGGAAGATGCGGCATTTTTTAGTCCGAATACAACGTCTCGTCCATCATCACCTAACCTCAGGCCCCGTTCGTTCCCGGGATGGCCAGCCGTAGACCAAAAAAGAAATCGAGCGCACGCCGACGATCTCCCTCGTCCCGGCGCAAGGCACCCCGCAAGCGGGCGCGCCGGACTGGCGCGTCCCCAAAGGCCAGGCCTAAGCGCAAGAAAGCAGCCCGCAAAAAGCACAGCCCGCTCTTCATCTTCTGTTTCTGGCCCCTCCTGCTCATCAACAGGATCGTGGAAAACTGGCCGATCTTCCTCCGACTCCCCCTTCAGACAGCCGCCTGCTCGGGCTGTGCGGTGGCCGCTCTCTTCTTCCTGGGAGCAGGCTTTTATTTCGTCCGGTCTCTGCGCTACCCGATGGAAACGGTGGCCAAAATGCCCGAACGCTCCATCATCTATGACCGGAACATGAAAGAGTTGGGACGCCTGCACGGTGCCCACCGCTACGTGGTCGATCTGGAGGAAATCTCCCCTCACTTCCGCGAGGCACTCCTCGCGCGGGAGGACAAGAGCTTTCACCAGCACTGGGGAGTCGACCCGCGCGGGGTGGCCCGCTCCATAGTGGAGAATATCAGGCGCGGTCATTTCGCCCAGGGCGCTTCCACTCTCACCATGCAGTTGGCGCGCAACGCCTATCGCCTGCCGACCCACGGACCGAAATGGAAGCTTCTTGACCGCAAGCTCCTCGAGATCGCGTTGGCTTTCCGCATCGAGACCAACTACGAAAAAGACGAGATCATGCAGCACTACATGAATCTCATCTTCTGGGGTGGATCCATTCATGGAGTGGAAGCGGCCTCCCGGGCCTACCTTGAAAAATCTGCCAGAGACCTGACGCTCTCGGAATCGGCCATGCTGGCCGGGATCATCCGCGCACCAAATGCCTTTTCACCATTTGAGGACGGGGACGGAACCAAGCTCGAGCGGGACTCCACTCTCGACTCGATGGTGAAACACGGATTCATCACTGAAGCCGAAGCGACCGTGGCCAAGGCGGAACCCCTGCACATCCGCCCCATAAACCGCCGCATCATCGAAGGAAGCTACGCCATGGATGCAATCCGGCGGGATATCGAGCGCCACCTTGAGTCGAAATACATCAAGCAGGGAGGACTGAAGATCATCACCACCATCGACAGGGACCTTCAGGAAGCCACCGAGCGTCACCTCAATTCCAGACTCAGCGAAATCGAGCGCCGCCCGGGCTACCGCCACAACACCCGCACACGCTGGCGAGCGATCCCCGCCAGGCAACGCCAAGCACCCGACTACCTTCAGGGAGCGGTGGTGGTGGTAGAAAACCGGAGTGGAGCGATCCGGTGCATCGTGGGTGGTCGCGACGCCGACGAGTCGAAGTTCAACCGGGCCCTCCACGCCAGGCGGCAGGTGGGCTCCGTTTTCAAGCCTTTCGTTTACCTGGCCGCCTTCGACCGGGGGATGCGCCCGGAGTCCTACATCGACGACTCACGGATCAAGCCAGGACAGATCAAGTATGCTCCCAGAGACTGGGATCCAAGGAACTCGGACGGAAATTACTTCAAGAGCATCAGCGCAAAGACGGCCCTCATGGACTCACGAAACACCTCCTCGGTGCGCATCGGTAATTATGCAGGCATGGAGAACGTCCGCTCGGTGGCCCACCAGGCCTTCGCCAAGCAGATCCCGGGTAAGGCATCCTCCTACCTCGGCGCCTGGGAAGCGACCCCCGAGCAGGTGGCCAGCGCCTACACCATCTTTCCCAACGGCGGCACCCGCTACGGTCCGCACTTCGTCAGCAGGATTCTCGACCGTGATGACAAGGAACTCTGGGCCCACAAACCCATTGGCTATCTGGCTGTCGAAAAAAAGGGTTCGGCCTGGACCACTTCCACCATCCTGGAGGATGCCACCCGTTCCGGCACCGCTTCCAGCATGCGCCGCAAACTGGGATTCCAACCCCCCGCCGGCGGCAAGACAGGCACCACCGATGAATACCTGGACGCCTGGTTCGTGGGATACTCTTCCTCCCTCACCTGCGCAGTCTGGGTCGGCCTCGACCAACCCCGACCCATCGTCCCCGGTGGCTACGGTGCAGACCTCGCCCTCCCGGTGTGGGTAAGAGTCATGAAAACCGCCGACCGGCTTGGCCGCTACGGATTCTCCGAGATCAAGCCTCCCGTGGCTCTCAAGCAGTGTCGCCTCTGCCGTTCTTCCGGAAAACGTGCCACTCCCGGATGTGAACGAGCCAAGACCGCCTACAATGATCCCACTCCCATCGATCTCGCTCCCGTCGACAACGACTTCTGCCCCAGGCATCCGTTAAAGGCTCTTCCGGTCGAGGAACCCCCTGCCGGTCGCGCCATTCCAGTCGAGTAACCCGCAAATGACGCTCCGGCGAACTGCCACTGCCTTAGCTCCCCACCCCATCCTCTCCCGTGCCACGCCATTCACCAACCCGGAGGAACCGCCGCATGGGTGACTGGGGCGGATCGCCCCCCTCCGGACCGGACCGGGAGACTCAAGTCGACCTCGGACAGGAAGGCCCCCCGGACGGCACCCCCGGGGAGGAACCCGGGGACGACCCCAACTGGAAACCAGCCAGGCGCTCCTCTCAGCTCCCCAGTTGGATTCCGCCCTGGCTGCAGCGAGTGATGCACACCGGCTTCCGCTGCGGAGTCATTGCGTTCTTCATCCTCTTGCTGGGATCCCTGTCCTACTTCATGCTCTCCTTGCGCTACGACATCAAGGAGATCAATGAGATGCCCGAACGTTCGGTCATCTTCGACATTGAGGCACAGGAACTTGCCACCCTGCACGGCGAGAACCGCCGCCTCATCACCCGTGAGGAAATCCCGGAGTTCTTTGTGAAAGCCCTGCAGGCCCGGGAAGACAAACGCTTCTACACCCACCACGGGGTGGATGTCATGGGGTTGATCCGGGCCACCATGGTCAATGCCATCGACTGGTCGTTTACTCAGGGCGCCTCCACTCTGACCATGCAACTCGCTCGCAACAGCTTCGACCTGCGTGAGAAAACCCTGCACCGCAAGTTTATTGAGATCGCCATCTCCCTGCGGATCGAGGCTTCCTATTCCAAGGACGAGATTCTCACAGCCTACGTCAACCGGATCTACTTCGGTTCCGGTTGCCACGGACTGGAAGAGGCATCCCGCCGCTACTTCGGAGTGAGCGCAACCGATCTCAGCGAAACCCAGTGCGCCCTTCTTGTCGGCATCATCCGTGCCCCGCATGCCTGCTCCCCCCTGCGCGCTCTTGAAAAAGCAGTTAACCAGCGGGACGAGGTCCTCGCCCGGATGGTTGTGGAGGGTGATCTCTCCGATGCCGAAGTGGAAAAAATCAGGGATAGCGAACTGGGACTGCGCTCCCGGCAGGGAACTCCCGGAGGCAACCCCGCCCTGCAGGCAGTGCGGCGCCACTTCGAGGAACTCGTCGATGACCGGGAGATTCGCGATGGGGGGCTGCGCCTGCGCAGCACGATCCACTCCGGCATGCAGAAGCTCCTGGAATCGGAAACGGCCGACCTTCTCAGGCGAATCCCGGATACTCCGCAGGTGGCTGCGATCTGCATCAATGCGCAGTCGGGAGGCATTCGCGGAATCGTGGGGGGACGAGCGACCGAAAGCACCTCGTTCAACCGCGCCCTCGACGCCCGGCGGGACATCGGGGACATCTTCACTCCTTTCATCTACGCCGCCGCCGAGGAACGCGGATTGCAGCCAAGGTTCGAACAACCGCTGAGTACCGGACGGGATATCGGGAGCGAAGACCTCGTTCGCCTGGCCAAGCGATTCGGATTTGAGGGGCCGTTCCTCCAGGGTGATGATCTCTTCCGGGGAGGCGTAAGTGCCACCCCGCTTGAAGTTGTGACCGCGGTCGCCACTCTCACCCAGGAAGGACAACGACCCCGCACTCACTTCCTCCGCGATCTGCGTGACTCCGGATCCAATCCCATTCTCTCCATCGAACCATCAAGCAAGTCGATGTTCGCAGAACACGCAACCAGGGCGGCCCTGGCCATGCAGTTCCCCGGCGGAGAACCCCGCCTCATGGTTGGGATCAACTCTGCAAAAACTGATGTCTGGGGCGTCTCCTTCGGATCCATGCATGCCATCTGCGTGTGGGTGGGTTATGACAAACCCAGCCGCCTTGATGGAATGGAGACAATCCGCAAGGAAGTGCACAAGACCATTCAACGTATGGCTCTGAATCTCATGCCGTAGGGTTTTCCGCTTTGCAACCCATCTGATCTCCCTACCCTCCCACCCATGCAGGCCTTGCGGTTCGATACTGCCGTTGAAAATATCCTCGAACGCGAAAAGCGATTCGATGCAGGTGCCTACTTCCTGCTCAAGGAGGCACTGGATTTCACTCTGAAACGCACCCGCGAAGAAGGCGGGGAAGAGCGACACGTGAGTGGGAAGGAGCTGATCCATGGATTCCGCGACCACGCTCTCCAGGAGTTTGGCCCCATGGCCTTCACCCTGCTGCGGGAGTGGGGCGTTCATACCTGCTCGGACGCAGGCGACATGGTCTTTGAGCTGATCGAAGAGGGGATGTTCGGCAAGCAGGATTCCGACACTCGCGAGAACTTCGCCGACCACTACGATTTTGCCGAGGCCTTCCTCCTCCCCTATCTCCCGCAAGGGGTTTCCCTTGAGAGGGCACAGGCAGCTGACCGAGAGAACCCGGGAAGCGACGGCAACCTTGAATCTCCCGTCAGCCCCGCTCCGCAAGACGCCTCCTGATCGCTTCCAGCAGGCCTTCCCAGCGAGGCAACCGGGCGCCCGCCACCTGAGCCCGTCGCAGGGGCTCCGCCCAGATGGCCTCCACTTCCACCCCCCGCCCCTCCAGATAATCGATCATGCTTGAAGGGCGGTAATCTCCCATTTCGCGGGTGGACTTGATCTGGTGCTCGATCAGGGCGGACGTTATCACCTTTCCGATCGCCGCTGCTCCGGCAATGACCTCCTCCATGAGCGCCCGCACCTCCTCCTCCCCGTCCGGTTGTGAAAGAAGATCTGCCGTCGTGACTCCTCCCTCCGCGATACAGAGTCCGTTGAAAGGAACATTCCATACGAGCTTCACCCACTGGGCGTGCATGAGGTCCTCTACCCCCCGGCACGGTATCCCAGCTCGCTGAAAGCAGGCTGCCAGATCCCGCACGCGTGCGGACACCCCTCCCTCGAATTCACCAATGGTGACCAATCCCTCGGCGAGATGACAGATGCGGGTCGGGCCCAGGCGATTGATGCAGACGAAACAGAGCCCTCCCAGCACCCGCTGCGCGCCAAACAATTCGGCCAGACCCTCGGTGTTCCCGAGTCCGTTCTGCAGCGTCAGGATGACGGTGGTTTCGTGCAACAGAGGGCTGATCACCTCCCGGTAGAAACCGTTGGCGGTGGCCTTCCAGGCCACTATCACGAGATCAACTGGTCCGATCTCCTCCGAACTGCCGAAAACCTGTGGCCCCGCTATATGAAAATCGCCCTCCGGACTCACCACCGAGAACCCCTCGCTCCGCAAGTCCTCCAGGCCGGAACGTACCAGAAAAGAGACATCTTCTCCCGCGGCCGAAAGCCTTCCTCCATAATAACCGCCCACCGCCCCCGCTCCAACAATCGCGATGCGACACACGACTTCAGGAGACAAGACCCCGGACTTCGCCCAGGATGCGCTTGGCGGTCACCACGGTGTTACGGTGCAGCTTGGCGGTGTACTCCGCCTGGCGGTTGTAGCCGCCACCGTAGAGCAGGGCCATCGGAATACGATTGCGCATCATGGCACTCAGGATCACCTCGTCCCGCCGTTGGATATCCTTCACCGTGAGCATCATCTGGCCGAACTGGTCATTGCGGTGATTGTCCGCCCCCGAAATCCAGATCACCAGATCAGGGACAAAGACGTCGAGGGCCGCGGCGAGGGTCGAGAACAACTGCTTCAGGTACATCTCCCCTTCCACATAGCGCACGGTCTCAACGTCCATCGATCCCTTCACCTTGCGCACGGGGTAGTTCCGTCCCACATGAATCGAATAGGTGAAGACATTGGGGTCGTTGTCCAGCAGACTGTTGGTTCCGTTACCCTGATGCGCGTCGGTGTCCACCACCATCACCTTGATACCGGGATGCTTTATCTGCAGGCTGCGAATCGCCACTGCAATATCGTTGAATACGCAATAACCCTCGCCGTGCTCGCGAAAGGCATGGTGCGTTCCTCCTGCGAGGACCACCGCAGCACCATCCTGCATGGCCGCTTCGCAGGCCAGCCGGGTGGCTTCCACTTCGATAGCACTCCGCGTGTAAAGTTGGGGGGTGAGGGGAAAGCCCAGCTGGATCTGTTCCTTGCGATCAAGTTGACCACGATAGATTTTCTGCAAATAGGCCGGCGTGTGAGCCCGCTCCAGCACATGAGTGGCCGCAGGCCGCACCTCCACGATGTCTTCCGGTCTGACCGTTCCCTTCTCCAGAAGCATC
>JAAZXD010000152.1 GCA_014240355.1 Roseibacillus sp.
TGAATCTCGTAAGAGCGTCCGCGCACAACGGGTTGTGCACGGTGGGCAGGGTGGGTGTGGTAGTAGTCGGGAGGGTAGGGATCACGAGAGAAGGCAAGGGCGAGTGCGGCGAGTGCCATTTGCGGGATTATGGTCTCGGGAAAGAAATGGTGACATTGAACATGGTTCGAAGGATGAAGCTGCAATTGCCAGCCCTCCGGATGGACCTGCTCTTTGCGAGGTTTCCGGGCCACATCACTGCGCGGGAAGAGATTCTCGTGGTCAGAACCCAGAGTTTGCAACCAATCGGAATTTTCCTAGGGTGGGGACATGAGAATGATGAGTCGTATCATGCTTGGGGGGTCCGTAGCTCTTACGCTGGTGGGTGGATTCGCGGTCCTGGAGGCCCCCGCACAAGAGAAAGGAGACAGGGTTGAGAATCCTTACTACTTCGATCGCAAAATCAGCGAGGCGGATCTGAAAGACAAGACGCTGAGAGAGCTGTCTCTGGTTCGGAATTCCATCTTTGCCCGGGCTGGGAACGAGTTTCGAAAGCAGTGGTTGAACGACTACTTCGCACAGTTTTCCTGGTATGAACCAACTGGCCTGGACATGAGAAAGGTGTCCAAACGCGACCTGGAGAACGCGGCCCTTGTCGCGGAGTTTGAGGTGGGCATCTCCCGCAAGGAACTGCAAGCGACTGAAGCAAATCTCCTGAATTTATTGAAGCAGAAGAAAATCGCCAAGACGGAGTGGTTGGAACTCGGATTGATTTCTCGCGCCTTGGGAAGAAGCGTGCCCGCAGGATACCACAGCTATTGGCAGAAGCAGCAAGGACAGGGGGCGGACGCCGGAGGCGCCGGACTGAGAGATGTCGGAAAGACGTGGGTGGATCCATTCGATCCAAAGAGTTTCGATCGGATCCTCAAGGTGGTGCATCTCACGGATTATTCCCGGCGAGATCTACGCCTCCTGCGCAACACGATTTACGCTCGCCACGGCCGGGCCTTTAAGTCGGACTCCCTGAGGCAGTATTTCGCGCGACAGGATTGGTACAAGGTGGACAAGAACTTCCAGGATTCCCAGCTTACCGAAGTTGATCAAAAGAATCTCAAGCTCATCATGAGCGTCGAACAGTCCATTGGCGGTCCGCTCTCTGAGGCAGACCACCTCAATTGGTTCGGCAGGGCCTGATAGGATCGATTCGACGCCCCGTGCGGGTGTCATTCCACCGTCTCTCATCGATCAAAACGAGGCCCGCTGTCCCTGGCGTCTCAACTCGGTACTCCCGATCGCTTCCAGGAGATCGAAGATCAGTTCCGGATTGCGGGCAGGCTTGGAAGGATTGCCGCGAAGCCCCGCATCGATTGGGACGACACCCGCTTCTGCGATTCGTTCCCCACTATTCCGGGAGTTGAGAAGGAGGGCCAGAACGAGTCCATCCTTCTCGTCCGTACACTTGCAGTTGAAGGCCAGGTTTCCCAATCCCCAGGCAATGACAGTATCACCGCGACGTTCTACCGGTCCAGGGGCATGGCTGCCATGAGAGGCAATCACCGAGGCTCCTGCCTCGAGAGCGATTTCAACAGCTTTGCGAAGTTGGGGTGAGGGCAGATAGCTCGGCGGGCCTGTGACATGGAATGTGCTGATGAGAATATCGCCCCGCTTCCTGGCGCTCTGAAGCTCCGCCGAGAGGGTGGGAGTAATCCCGGCCGTGAGATCATGTGCAGTCAACACAATATCGAGCCTCGGAAGTTTCAACAGCCTGATGGGCGAACTGCCCCCAACCGATAGAATTCCAGCCTGCTTCAGATGCCGCTCCGTTTCGTGAACTCCGGAGCTCCCCGCATCGTGCTGATGGTTGTTGGCGGTCCCGACGGCCTGGATATTGAGTGCGGCCAGTTGCTGCGGTAAGGTGCGCGGCGAATTGAACAGCCACACTCTGCCTGAATCATCCACGTGCGTTTCCTTCCCCCCATGAAGGGGCCCTTCCAGGTTCACGAAACCAATCGCACCCTGAAGGAGGTGAGAAAGCGGCTCCAGCACGGCGGAGCGCCCTTCGCCGAAGTGAAAGTCCCCCCCAATCCAGATTCGGTATTGATCCGCTTCGGTCTCGGGAGAACAGTTGCTGAGAACCATGGGACAGAGGACCACGAGTTGCAGCACGCCGATCCTCGCGAATCTCCGCAGAAATAATAGATTCAAATCCAAGGAAGAAAGGTTGAAACTCACCTGAAAGAAAAGTGAATTCCAGAACTCTTCTCAACATGTTTTCGCCGCTGGCCGTGGTGTGCGTCGTCTTACTACTTGTTTGTGAGGGACAATCGCTCGAGCCAGGTGCCTCCAAAGCCCTCGTAAGTCTTCGCGCAGCCTACCCCGGTGCGATAGGCAAGGTGTTCAAGGACCAGCAGGGTGTACTCCGCGCAAGACTTCGCAACGGAGGTGAGGAGATCCTGCGCTACGAGAAGCAGCGTTCGCATGCTGACCGGGTAGCCGCTCCGAGCTTGCTCGACATCCTTCACCAAGCCTACCCCTCAAACTTGGATTTCGAGGCTTGGCCCAAGAACCTGGATCCTGGTCGCTATCGTAACGACGCTCTTCTCAAAGAGGTTTATGGCGACACGAAATCCGAGGTCGAAAAGGGTCTGGTAACAATCAAGTTCCTGGACAAATCGGTTCGCTTCCAAAGCCGTAATGGTGCTGCCGAAGCGCTCAAAGAAGTGGGGAAGGAAGTGGCGATCTTGCTCCAGACCGAGCCGCAATTACGGAAGTACTTTCAAGAGATGGGCGGAACATTTAACTGGCGAAAGATAGCTGGCACAAAGCGGCTGAGTTCGCACTCCTTTGGAATCGCGATCGATCTCAATCCATCCCTGGGTGCCTACTGGAAGTGGGAACGTGATCAGGATCGCCTCGGAGACATGAAACACCGTCTGGCCTACCCCGGGAAGATTGTTAGGATCTTTGAGAAGCACGGATTTATCTGGGGTGGGAAGTGGTATCACTACGATCTGATGCACTTTGAATACCGCCCGGAGTTCTTTCCCAGCCGCAAAGTCCCTCCCTCTCCAAAGCGTGGAGCGGACTAACAGGATTCGCGCTAGGGCATCAACTTGCGATCCAGGCTCCGATACTGAATCGCTTCCATCAGGTGGGTTGCACGAACCAGATCCGAATCGTCCAGGTCTGCCACCGTGCGGGCCACTTTCAGGATTCGGTCATAAGCCCGGGCCGAAAAGTTCAGTTGCTCCATGGCCTGCTCCAGCAGGGTCGAGGACTCTCGATCGAGTTCGCAATGCCTGCGCACCTGCCCCGGCCCCATGTCGGAGTTGACCCTTACTCCCGGAGCATCCCTGAACCGGTATTGCTGCCGGGCGCGACCCTCCTGGACCCGTTCCCGCACTGTTTCAGAGCTTTCGGTCGGCTCCCGGGACGACAATTGCCTGAAGTCGATGAGCGGCACTTCAACGTGCAGGTCCATGCGGTCCAGAAGAGGTCCGGAGATCTTCTGCCGGTAACGTTCCACCTGGCGTCGCGAACAGGAGCACTCCCGCACCGGATCAGCAAAGTAGCCACAGGGGCAGGGGTTGAGCGAGCCGACCAGAAGAACCTTGCTTGGGAAGGTGAGGGTTCCGGCCGCACGGGAGATCGTCACCTGTCCGTCCTCCAACGGCTGCCGCAGCACCTCCAGGGTCTGACGTCGAAATTCCGGCAACTCGTCGAGGAACAGCACGCCATTGTGCGCCAGCGAAATCTCTCCCGGTCCCGGATTGCTTCCACCACCAAGCAGGCCCGCATTCGAAATCGTATGGTGTGGGCTGCGGAACGGTCGCGTGCGCAGGAGTCCTGCCCCGGGATCAAGACTGCCGGAGATGGAATGTATCCGGGTTGTCTCGATCGCTTCCTCTTCCGTCATGTCCGGCAGGATGGTCGGCATGCGTTTTGCCAGCATCGACTTGCCGGTTCCCGGTGGTCCCACCATGAGCAGGTTATGAGATCCTGCCGCCGCAACCTCAAGAGCCCGTTTCACGTGGGGCTGGCCTTTCACTTCCTCCAGATCCACTGGATAACATCGCTCCCCGCATTCCTTCAAATCTCCCACCCTTGCCGGGACCAGCACCTCGTCCCCGTTGAGAAAATCCCAGGCCTGACGAAGTCCACGCACTCCGAAGACTTCAATGCCGGCGACCGCCGCGGCTTCCCTCGCGTTCTGTTCCGGAACCAGCAGGCGCCTCTTCCCCCGCGCTTTCGCCTCGATCGCCGCCGAAAGAACCCCCTTCACTGGACGAACCGAACCATCCAGTGCCAATTCTCCCAGAATCTGACAATCAACGGCCCCGTCCAGACGGCTGTTGTGTGCACAGGCCACCACCGCCAGCGCGATCGGCAAATCGAAGGAAGGCCCCTCCTTTTTCAGGTCGGCGGGTGCCAGGTTAATCGTAATCACACAGTCGTCCTTGGTGAGGGCCGAGGCATGGACCGCAGAAGTGACGCGCTCTGCGGACTCCCGGACCGCCGCATCGGGCAGTCCCACGATCACCATGCGGGGTGTCCCGGTCCCCGGTGAGTTGACCTCCACTTCCACTTCCACCGCCTCCACTCCCCGGAGCGCGGCACTATGCAGTTTCGCGATCATGCTGTCAGATCATATACTGTTCAAAATAACAGTTGTCACGGGAATTCGGCTTTCCCATCCCCCGTCCGCAGTAGCAGGCCAGATCGAATCCCACCCGGTCCGGGCCCCGGCCGGGGCGAGACCCCGCGATTACTCCTGCGCCTTCTTCCTCAGTTCCAGGTCACCGGATTTCATGCCCTCTGCCAGGGCAGGATCGGATCTTCCGGCGTGAAGGCTTGCCGCCATCATGGTGGCGAACAGAAGGGAGCAAGAAAGTGTGTTCATCTCCAGGGATGCTGTCACAGGAGGGAGTGGACCGGTTGTCGCCCTCATGGAATCCTAGGGGATTTCCCGGTCCCCTGCCAAACCGGGATGAGGGGTGCCGCAGATACGGGGCAGGAGTTGCCTCCGGTCAGGCCATCAGGGAGGCCACCGCTCCCCGCTGCGGAAGACCCTGGCGCTCCAGCTCAAAATCCGGATCTCCGAAATGCACGACAGGATCCCCGTATGCGTTCAAAATCGTGGTGTAGAGGTTTCCAATCGTACCGTGTCCGACCTGTCCGTAGTCCGGCATCCTGATGTAATGGCCGGGAATTGCCAATCGCCCGCCGCAGCCGCCAACCACCAGAAACGGCCACTCGTGCAAGGCTCCGTGATGTGCTTCCCCTGCATCGCTGAAATAGACGATCATCGTATTGTCGAGCATCGTTCCGCTGCCCTCCGGAATGCTTCGCAGTTTCGCCGCCAGCCCGGCCATCAGTTTGATGTGGTAGGCGCGAATGACATCGCGGCACTCATCGGCAGCCCGGCCATTCGAACCAGTCCCATGGCCAATCGCATGGACGTTCTGTTCGGTCAGCCCCAATCCGGTGTAGACGTGCTCGAGGTTATCCAGGCGAATTGTCACCCCATGACTCAACCCGGTAATCAGACATGAGGCGGCAAGCGCAAAATGTGACTCGAGCCGGTCGATCCCGCGATCTGATGCGAACTTGTCCGTCAATTCCGGAGCTCCCTTCCTGATGATCTTTCCCATTACAGCGAGCTTGCTCCGCCTCTCCTGCATCTCTTCGAAGGCGGTCAGATAATGGTTCAGTTTCTCCTGTTCCGCATAGGGGATTTCTTTTCGCAGACGCCTGATATCATCGGAGAGGAAATCGAGCATCCCGGATTCCAGGGCGTAGCGTTTGCGTCCCTGAGCCGAACCCATCGCAGAACCGAATAACTGGTCGTAGGCCTGATCCGGACTTGCTTGAAAGGGAAGTTCCCTTCCGGCTGCCAGCGCCGAAAGTCCCGGATAAATAGTCCCTTCGGGAATCGGATCGCCCGCACCACCAACCGCTCGTCCACGCAGGGCCAGGCCAACATGTCCGAACGGAGTTGGATATTTCGACGAGAGGCGGGTGTCGATCGTGGCACGCCGCGGGTTCCCGCTCGATGTCTCGCTCGGAGAAGCGTGGACACCCATTGCCCCGAAGTAGGACGTATGCCCTGCCAGGCACATCTTGCCGGAAAACCCCTGAACAATACCCACCTGATCCTTGAATGGTTCGAGGGCCTTCAGTGAATCCGGCAGAGCGTGATCCTTCAACGCAGTCCTGAAAGGAGTCCCCCCTCCAACCTCCACGTCGAGCAAAGCATCAGGCGTGACCGCAGACGGCGTGAGACCACTCGACTTCACCAGGAACACAAACCGTTGTGGAAACGCCTCCTGGGCGGCGGCGGCCTCCGCTGAGAGCTGGCGGACCAATGGCGCCAGCAACATCCCGCTGCTACCAAGCGATAGCTGTCTGAAAAACCTGCGTCTTGACGTCATCACCGATCTCATTTTTCCATGCGCTTTCTGTATACGAAGGAATCGGAGCTCAACAGGGAAACCAGGAGAGCCCGGAAGCTGCCCCCGCTCCTGAGGTAGGCTTCATCCGCCGCCATCAGGGTCGCCGAATCGCTGAGCATCTCGTTACGTCCCATCCAATACCGGAACGCATGCCGCACAAATGACTGACGGACGCGCTCCGACTCTCCCAATCGCTGCACCAGTTCGACTGCACTCTCCACTTTCCCGTCCAGGCGGGGGTCACCCGTCGAATCGAGCTGACCTCTCGCATCGATCGGTTTGCCGCTCACCTCATCGTGGGTCCGGAAACGACCGAAGTCATCGTAGGATTCAAACGTCATCCCCAGAGGATTCATTTTCTTGTGACAACGCCAGCACTCGGTCCGCCGCGTCGGCGCAAACCGCTCTCTCAGGGTCTTGTGCGGATCTTCCGGGATGACCGCACTCACCGTGATCGGCACATCGGGTATATACCCGGCCAGCAGACGCTCGCGAACCCACTTCCCACGGACAATTGGATTGGTTTCGGTGTTCTTCGAATGAGCAATCAGCCATGCCGGGTGGGTCAGAAGTCCGACCCGTTGTGCCGGATTGAGTTCGAACGGCTGCCTGGTCGGACAATCAAACTGATCGGTCTTCAGATTGTAGGCCCTCAGGAAAAACCGCTGGTCGTGGGCAGAAGTCAGATTCCGTTCGCGCTCCCCCTCCATGAGAGTGAACTGCGCGAGCATGGGACGGATCCCACTCTTGTAACAGGCTGGCAGGTACTCCATGTAGTCTCTGATCAACCCTCCACTCATCCGGTGCCTGGCCGGTTGCGTGCGGAAATAGGGATGCAATCCCTCGATATCCGCACGAACCTCGGACTCGAGCTCGTAATCCAGTTTCTTCCAGGGCTTGTCCATCCAGTAGTCATGGAGGCGGCGGAGAGCCACCAGGCGTTGCTCCAGCTCCACCGGATCCCCCTTGGGACCGAAGTGCCCGACATAGAATTTCTTCGTCGTCAGCAACTCCCGCAATACCTGCCTGTCCTGATCCAGGATGTGCAGCACCAGCAAATCCGCCTCGTGCACGAGTTGATACGGCACGATCCCCCAATCGTAGTTCTGGTAGCGCTTGGCGTCCTTGAACACATCGGGGGCACGGCGATATCCGAAGAATTCCTGGAAGAATCGCAGGATCTTCGGCTTGGCGATCACATCATCATCAAGCAGGCGCTCGATCTGCACCCGGATCCCTTCCCCCACGCTGAACTCGCCCTCTCGAGCCGCCGACCAGAGTTCCGCATCCGGCGGATCGTCGGTGAGCGCAAAACTAATCGCGAAGGCCAGTTC
>JAAZXD010000153.1 GCA_014240355.1 Roseibacillus sp.
CGACGGCAGGGGTGGCGGGCAGGGTGCACCGCCAGATGGTGCTCACTCCCCATCCGGGCGAGATGCAGAGACTTTTCCCGGAGGGGGGCGAATTGAGCCGGGCGGAAAGGGCGCGACAATTCGTGGCGACCTGCCCCTGCACCTTGCTCTACAAGGGAGCACGAACCATTGTGACCTCGAGGGGAGAGGAACTTCACTACAACAGCACGGGTCATCCCGGGATGGCCACCGGAGGACAGGGCGACGTCCTGAGCGGATTGCTGGGGGCGCTGGTCGCGGGAGGGCTCCAGCTCACGGACGCGGCGCGCGCTGCCGCCTGGCTGGCTGGCCGTGCGGCGGAGTTGGCCCTGGAGGCCGGCCAGTCGGAGCGGTCCCTGACGGCGGGAGACACCGCCCGTTCGCTGGGAGAAGCGTTTCGGGCGCTCAGCCGGGGCTGCTAGAATACGTTTGAACAAAAGCGGGAAGAGATTCCGCTTTAACCTTGGCCGGGATGGAGGCATCCTTGGCACCGTTCCCCTTAGCGCCCTATGAACGATGGAATGCGCCGCTTTGCTGTTCTGGGGGGGGTATTTGTCTTTGCGTTTCTCGCCGTCTTTGTCTTTCGGAAAGTGCAGGGGGGTGAGGGATTCTTCGACATCTTCAAATTCTGGGAGAGAGACCGGCAGGAAAATTTCATTCCGGAAAGCTACACCCTGAGCAACAAGCCGGCGCTCTCCCCCGGGGAGGTTGAGTTTCTTTCCGCCCTGGACGGGGAATTCGCCAGACTGACGGAAGCGGTGGTGCCGTCCGTGGTATCGTTGCACACCGAGGGCATTAAGCGCCAGCTCATGCAGGACTGGTTCGGGCGGGTTTGGGTCGACGAGGGCTACCCTGTGCGCGGGATCGGGTCCGGGGTGATCGTCTCCGAAGAGGGCCACGTGGTGACCAACGAACACGTCACAAACGGGAAGTCGAAAATCAGCGTTACCATGCACGATGGCAAAACCTATCCCGCGACCGTGATCGGAGAAGACCGGGCCCTTGACATCGCGGTCATCAGGATCAAGGCGGATCGCGATTTCAAGCCTCTCAAATTCGGGGATTCGGGGCGCGTGCGGCAGGGACAACAGGCTCTCGCCATCGGGAACCCCTTTGGTCTTGGAGAGACCGTGACCCGCGGGATCATCTCCGCCAAGGAAAGGACCATCTCGGATCGCCAGCGGGACCTTTTCCAGACCGATGCGGCGATCAATCCAGGGAACTCAGGCGGCCCTCTGATAAATATTTATGGAGAGATCATCGGGATCAATGCCGCGATTTACTCCCCGGATACCGAGGATCGTGGCTTTGTGGGGATCGGGTTTTCTATCCCGGCCAACGACGTGCGGGAGGTTTTCGAACAGATCCTGGCGAAGGGGAGGGCCACCCGAGGATGGCTCGGCGTGCGCTGCTACGATTGGAATCCCCTCATCCGGGAAAAGGTAGGATGGGACGAAACCGGGGGAGTCTATATCGTGGATGTGGTGCCCGACTCCCCGGCCCAGAAGGCCGGGTTGCAGGCCGATGACGTGGTGGTCAGCTACAACGGAAAACCGGTGGCAAACCGCGTTCACTTCTTCAGTGAGATTCAACGGACTCCCGTCGATCGGGAAGTGACGATCGAGGTGTGGCGGTCCGGGGAAGAGGTGAACCTCACCGCCACCGTGATTGACGCGGAAGACTCGGAGTCCCTGACCAGGCGGCGCGAACCGGGCACGCGCAGTGCTACCGATGAGCGGATCATCCAGGACATCGGGATAAAGGTGCAGGAATTGACCCTCCTCCAGCGGACGCGGGGGGGCAGTGGAGTCCTCATCACCGCAGTCTCCGCGCGCAGTCAGGCGGCCCAACGGGGTTTGCGCCCGGGCGACCTGATCCTGGAAGTCAACAACGTCAGGGTGGAGCATCCCATCGACTTTTACGCCCGCCTGGTCGCCTCCGCGGCGGTTCAGCAGACTTCCATCGCGGTCCAGCGGGGCCGGAAAATTTATCGGGTCAGGCCCTTTGAGCGGGTGGCCCGCATGGAGAGCGAGGAATAGAGATAGAAGAGGTTGGCTCTTTGCGTTTTGTGGCGGACGCCCTATAATGGAGCACTGAGGCTCCGCTCATGTCCTTCGATCCTTACGACTCCTACAAATCCCGCACGACGTTCGGGTTAGTTGTTCTTGTCGCCGTGGTTGTTGTTTCCGGGGTGGCCTTCTTCTTTGTCGCCCGCTTTCTTTCTTCGGAGGGCAAGGAGGCAAACGACAGCGGCAGAGCGGAAGAACCTGCAGAAGTGGTACGTGTGCTTGATAAGGCTCCGGAGCAATTCGGTGCGGTCGACGTGACAGTGCCTCCGGAAAGCGCCGAGCAGATCCTCAATTCGCTTGGGATCGGGGTGACCACCGTCGATCCTGCCCTCCTGGTTGAGCAGATTGGCCGCACCCTGGAGGCGGGGAAGATCCAGGCGGCGGCCAACCTGATCGGCCGGAAAGCCCTTTCGGAAGATCAGGTCAAGCAACTGCAGGAGCTGGCGGGTCAGGCCCGCCTGAAGCTTGATGAGGACCGCCCCATCAGCGAGATCGGGGAACTGGAGGTCAACAGGCGCGGTCGCTGGGCCTTGAACCTGCGGGACGATTACGGGGCCCGCATCTATCTCGACCTCCTCCGGAAGCAGGGGAAGTGGGGAGTTGAGAAGGTGGGTCTTCCCGGGGTGCCCCCCAATGATGCCCGGCCCGGCCGGGCCGTCATGGTCGATGCGCTCGGAATTATAGATGCCTTCCTGCAAGCCGCCTTCAGGCAGAGTTTTGAGACCGCCCGGTCCTTTGTGGATCCCAAGGAGGTTTCCGATGCCAAGATCGCGGGGCTCTGTATCGTTTTTGAGGAAGGGCAGTATCAATTGCGCGAACACAAACCGCTTCGCGCGGTCCTAAACCGGGAGAACGTGGCGGCCTTCCTTGCCAATGTGGAAACCAGCGACGGCTCCCAGGCGGCCCAGTTCGGGGTCAACCTGAGGCGGGCCGATGAGAATTCGCCCTGGCGGGTGGTCGAGATCAATCTCGACCAGTTGCTGGCGGATTACGCCCAGCGCGTGGCGGGGGGCGATGTCTATTACACACCCCTCATCCGCAATCCGAAGGGAGGCGATACCCTTATTCTCTACTTCGGCTTCGATGAAGAGACTCTGACCGCGCGGACCGAGCGCCAGTTGGAAATTGTTTCCCTCATGCTGCAGACGGACAAGGAGAAGAAACTCACGCTTAGCGGACATACCGATGCCATCGGTTCCGCAACCTACAACGAAAGCCTCTCCGGTCGTCGCGCCGAAACGGTGCGTCAGTTCCTGGTCGACAGTGGAGTGCCCCCCGGGCAGATCGAGACCATCGCCCTTGGCAAGACCCAGCCGCGGCGCCCCAATACCACCGTAGGCGGGGCGGACAATCCGGATGGTCGCCGGGTCAACCGCCGGGCTGAGATTTACCTCGATTTCTGACAGAAAGATGAGTCGTGGCTTTCGCAGTGAGATCGTGGTGGGGCTGTGCCTCTTCGTGCTCTTCCTGCTGGGCGCGATCTTTTTCAACACCCCGCACAGGAGCGACCCCATTCAATCGCTGCGTTCCTGGCAGGATGCCGACGCGCCGCCCGGTTATCCGGTGGGGGCGGGCGAGGATTCAGATGGCCGCATCCCTCCCTTTGACGGGCGCTACCTTTTGCATGATGCCTTCACGCGCTTCCTTCTCCCTCCGGTCACTCTTCTTGAGCAGCCCCTCGGTTCCGAGACGGGAGCCTTTACCTACAACGCCCAGCCCTTCTTCGAGATGAACGAGCGGGCGCAAATGAATCATCTGGGCGACGATCTGAACGGAATCGGCGGTGGCAATTCTGATCTCGGAAACCCGGTGTATGCGACGGGCAACGGGCATGTCGTTTTTGCGGGAGACCGGCGAGGCAAGTGGGGCAAGGTGGTCATCCTGGGGCACCGTCTGCCGGATGGGCGACTGGCCCACAGCCTGTATGGCCATCTCGAAAAGCTTTCCGTGGCCCCGGGCGCGGTGGTTGCGCGTGGACAGCAACTGGGGACGGTGGGCACCGGGAACGATGCCTGGCTCGCCCACCTCCACTTCGAAGTATACGAGGGAGCCTGCCTTGAACCGGGGGAAGGTTATTCCCTGCACCGGGGCAATCGCATCGACCCCGCCGCCCTCGTCGCCGCTCACCGTCCGGCCGCTCCCGAAGAGCTTGCGCCGGCACCGCTGGGAGTCTTTGAAGGGGCGCAGCAGATCTTCAGGCTGGGGGAGTAAGGCCGGGAGGAGCGCACTGGGCATCGAGCTTCGGGAAATACTGGTTTTCGGACTTGCCTACCTTGGCGGGAGCGGTCCGGAAGGTGAGCGAGGAGCGACTCAAGGCAACCGCGCACCGTGGAAGCAGTGATGGAAGGCAGGTCCTCCGCAAGGTTTCCACTATCCCAGCAGTTCCTGCACCACCCGGCCATGCACGTCGGTGAGGCGAATGTCGCGGCCGCCGAAGCGGAAGGTGAGCTGTTTGTGATCGATGCCCAGCAGGTGGAGGATGGTGGCGTGAAGATCGTAGATTTCGAGCGGGTTTTCCACCGCCTTGTAGCCCCACTGATCGGTCGCCCCGTAGACGATGCCGGGCTTCACTCCGGCACCCGCCATCCAGAGGGAAAAACCGAACTCGTTGTGATCCCGCCCATTGCCGCCCTGGGCGAACGGCGTGCGGCCGAATTCGCCGGACCACAGCACCAGGGTATCGTCCAGCATGCCGCGGGACTTGAGGTCCCTGAGCAGCCCCGCGATGGGCTTGTCCACCGAGCGGGCATTGTTGCCGTGGTTCTTCCGCAGACCACCATGGGCATCCCAGCGATCCTCTCCGATATCAGGGATGGTGAGTTCCACGAAGCGCACGCCGCGTTCAATGAGTCGGCGGGCGACAAGACATTCGCGGGCGTAGGTCTTGGTCCCCTTGTAGTCATCGTCGATCCCGTAGAGCGCCCGGGTGGCCTTGCTCTCGTCGGTGAAGTCCATGAGGTCGGGCACCGCCAGCTGCATGCGGGCGGCCAACTCGTAGTTCATGATGGCAGATTCCAACTCGGAATTGCCCTGGGTGCTCCGGGCATTGAGGCGACCGATGAGCTGGCGCTTGAGGAGCTGGCTCCGGGCGTTGGGTTCGTTAGGCTTCACGTTTGCGACCGGCGTGCCGTTGGCATTGAGCAAGCTGCCGCGGTGGGTTGCGGTGAGGAAGCCATTGGAAAAGCAATCCAGTCCGCCGGAGGGGATCCGCCCGCCGTTGATAACGACAAAGCCGGGCAGGTTCTCGCTTTCCTTGCCCAGCCCGTAGGAGGCCCAGGCGCCCATGCTGGGGCGCCCCTGTAGCCCGGTGCCACTGTGGAAAAAATAATTGGCGGAGGTGTGCTCCTGGAACCTGGAAGTCATCGAGCGCACGACACAAAGCTCGTCGGCGAGCCCGGCGATGTGCGGGAAGAGGTCGCTCACCCGGACGCCGCACTGCCCGCGAGGCTTGAAGGCCCAGGGTGATTTCATGACCTTGCCGATGTTTGCGAACTGGGTCTTCTCCAGCTTGCCGATCGCCTTGCGAGGATCCTGGCCGTGATGCTTGTCGAGCATCGGCTTGTAGTCGAAGGAGTCGACCTGGGAGACCCCGCCCTCCATGAAGAGGAAAATCACGTTGCGTGCCCGGCCGGGGAAGTGGCTGTCGGGAACAAGGGGCGAGGCGGCCCGGGTTTTTCCCATGAGGCCGGCCATGGCGAGGGCGCCAAAACCCATCGACGATCGCTGGAGAATTTCGCGGCGGGAGAGAAGTAGGGGGCTCTCCATCATTGCAGGTAAATGAAGTCGTTCATGGAAAAGAGGCCGTGGCAAAGGTCCTGCCAGAGCCCGGGGGAGTTAGGATTGCCGCCATGCAGCTCCATGAGCCCGGGGAAGGTATCCATCAGGATGGTCAGCTCATGGTTCTGGGGCGGGCGGGCAAATGCGTCGTCGAACATACGGGTGAAGCGTTCCTGTGGCGTGGCGGACGGCATCTCCTGCAGGATTCGCTGGGCCCAGATCTTCGCCTGCTCGTAGATGAGCTTGTCGTTCATGAGAGCCAGAGACTGGGCGGGCACGTTCGTGATGTCGCGCTTCCCCTTGGTGCTGAAGGGCATTGGAAAGTCGAAGGCCAGCATGAGGGTCGGAAGGAAGTTTCGCCGGACCGAGGTGTAGAGGGAACGGCGGCCCGCTCCATCAAGGGGGCCCCCTCCGGGGCGCCCGCGGCCCACCACGAACTCGTCGAGATAGGTGGGGATCGGCTGACCGCCCATCTTGCGGTCAAGCCGCCCGGAGACCGCAAGAACAGAGTCACGGATAGCCTCCGCTTCCAGGCGTCGCACAGGCATCCGGTGCACCAGGATGTTGTCGGGGTCGCCCGTGTCGAATTCCGGATCGGCGCTTTTGCTGGACTGCCCATAGGTTCGCGTAAGGAGGAGGCGTGCGATGAAGGACTTGGTGGACCATTTATGTGTGTCCACGAACTCGCGAGCCAGGTAATCCAGCAACCCGGGGTGCGAGGGGCGCTCGCCCAGCCAGCCGAAATTGTCAACGGTCCGCACGAGACCCTGGCCAAAGAGTTGGTGCCAGATCCGGTTCACCATCACCCGGGAGGCGAGGGGGTTCCCGGGATCGGTGATTTGCCGGGCCAGCTCCAAGCGGCCGGAATTGCGGGCATCAATGGAAGTGAGCCGGAAGGCGGTGGGAAGCCCCCGCATGGCGGGGTCAAGGAGGCGGGTCGGGCTGCCCCGGGCCATGCTGTATTCGTTCACCCCGTTGCCATCAAGCCAGGCGACCGCCAGTCGCGACTCCCACATCACACCCTGGCGGATCTCCTCGAGCTCTTTAAGATAGGCGGCCGCGATCTGGGAGGCTTTGAGCTTTGGCTGCGCCACGATCCAGCGGGCGGCGTGAAGATTTTCCTTCTCAATGCTGCCATCGGCCAGGTCTTTCCAGGCTGCCGAGAGCTCGTGGCGGGTCAGGTTGAGGTGTTTCTGTTCAATGGGAGGAGGGTTGTCGGCTTCCACCACCATGAGGACTTCGAGCGGGCTCCCGCCCTCGGCCCCGAACTCGATGTGTGTTCGCAGACCGGCATAGCCGGAGAGGTCGTGACTCACCCAGCGCGGCTGATCGCCATCGATCTTGGGCCTCTGGATCAGCCGTCCATGAAGGGGACCGGTGACCATGATGTGCTGGCTCACCCCGGCATAGACGAAGGCGTGACCGCGAATAAGGTAGTGGAGCCGTCCGCTTTTCAGCTCAAAGGCGGGCGTCCGGATCATTTTCCCGGAGCGCGAGTGACTGTTGAAGGAGCCCGAGTCATTTTCACTGTCGACGATCTTGAGGCCGTTCCAGAAGGGATCGCGGCGCGCGGCTCCGTAGCCTGCGATCCGTAGCCCCGTCTCGTCTCCGCCGGACCCGAGCAGGAGGCTGCCTTCAGCGGAAACTCCGGGGCCGAAGGAGGGGCCATTCACGATCCAGGGAGTGGATCCGGGACGGGTGAAATCCGCAACCACCCGCACCTTCGGCCCTTCCTGCACCTTGAGGGTGAGCGGCCCGGGGACGCGGAAGGTGGCCTGCTTGTTCAACTCGGCGAAGTGGGGCGCCGCTTCCCTTGCGAAGTTCTTGAGCACCTGTGCGCCCCCCGGCATAGACGAAGGCGTGACCGCGAATAAGGTAGTGGAGCCGTCCGCTTTT
>JAAZXD010000154.1 GCA_014240355.1 Roseibacillus sp.
TGTTGGGGGTTTTGCAGACCTTGTTCCCGTAGCAGGATAGCGCGGTATAGGTGAGGTCGTCCGAAATCAGGAAGAGCACATTATACTTCGGATGGTCCACCAGGGCGGACGGAAGGGTGCCGGGAAAGAGAAGGATGGCGAGCAGGAGAAATGGCCTCATGGAAAGTCACGACTGTAGCGGTGGGTCGCGGGCGAGCAATCAGATTGACCTGACTTGTGCCGCCGGTACTAGTGTGAGGGATGAAGCGCAGATCTTTCCTTGCCCTGGGCGGGGCCGTCACCGCCGGGATGCCGCAGCTGATTGCCGTCGAGGAGGTCCCGCGCAAGAACCTGAGGGTAGGGGTGATCGGGCACACCGGGCGGGGGGACTACGGGCACGCCCTCGATACGGTCTGGTCCAGGATCAAGGGTGCCGACGTGGTGGGGGTGGCCGACCCGGACGAGGCCGGCAGGCAGCGGGCGGTGCAGCGGCTCAAGGCGAAACAGGGCTTCCAGGATCATCATCAATTGCTCAAGGAAACGGAACCCGAGTTCGTTTCCATCTGTCCGCGCTATGCCGATCAGCATGCCGATATGATGGTGGCCTGTGCTGCGGCGGGAGTGAGGGGGATCTACGTCGAGAAGCCCTTCTGCCGCACCCCGGCGGAGGCCGACCACGTGCGGGAGGTTTGCCGGAAGCATGGAACCAGGGTGGCCGTGGCCCATCGCAATCGCTACAATCCCGCCCTGAAGCATATCGCCACCCATGTGGCGGAGGGCGGCATCGGGAAGCTGCTGGAGATCCGGGGACGGGGGAAGGGTGACCGGCGCGGGGGAGCGGAGGATCTCTGGGTCCTGGGCTCGCATGTCATGGACATGATCCGGTTCTTTGCCGGCGATCCGGTCAACTGCTCGGCGGAGATGCGGAAGGACGGAAAGTTGGTGACTGCGGATGATATCTACGAGGGAGCGGAGGGCCTCGGACCGCTGGCGGGAGATGAACTGCACGCTCGGTTCCGGATGGCGAACGGAGTGATGGCCACCTTTGACTCCATTGCCAATGATGACACCTCCAACTTCGGATTCGGCCTGCAGTTGATTGGCAGCCGGGGGATCATGGCGATCAGGGCCGACCGCGACCCCCTCGCGCACCTTATTGAGGGGAATCCCTTCATGCCTCCCAAGAACCCGCGGGAGTGGAAGCCGATCACGACCAGGGGAATCGGACGGAAGGAGGATCGTCCCCAGTTCATCAAGGAGATCCATGAACACGTGGTGGCAGTGAGGGACCTCGTTGTGGCGGTGGATGAAAACCGTGAACCGGTCTGCGGCCTTGAGGAGGGGGCGGGGACGGTGGAGATGATCTGTGCCGTCTTTGAGTCCCATCGGCAGGGCGGGAGGGCGGTAGCCTTTCCCCTCAAGGAACGGGGGCATCCGCTGGCCAGGATGAGGGAAGGGGGGAAGAAGTAGTGCCTGGGAGTCTTCTCGCTGCTCAACCGACCGTTATCGCATGGGATGCAGATCCGGTCACCTGAGTCCTGCGTCCCGGATTTGTCCTAGGCCCGGATCTGGTCGATGTTGCGGTTTTCACGCTTCGCAGGTCCCAATCGGCCCGGAGCACCCATGGTGCGGATCATGGTGTTGTAGACATCGAGGCCTTCCGCTCCGATATCCATGATCTGCCCGGTTTTGAAGAGGCCGTTAGCACTCGTAATGGCGTGGAACACGCCGGAGAGTTCGCGTTGCACGTTGTTGTGTCGTCCGTCGCCCGATTCGGTAGAGATGGTGAAGAGGGAATTTTCCAGGATGCTTCTGCCGTTGGCTTCTCTTGTCTTGGCCAGGCGCTGGAGGAAGTAGGCGACCTCGTGCATCTTCATATGGGCGTGGGCCCGCAAGGCTTCATTCTTCGTCTTCTCGTTGAACTTGTGCCACCACTCATGGCTGCAGCCCTTGTCTCCCGTGGCATTCTGCTGACGCGCGTCGTCGAAAGTGAAAATCTTGCGGCCATTGTAGTGGTAGTCTCCCGTAAGGCGGATGCGTTCCCCGGCAGCCAGGAAGGTGAGCGATCCGAATCTCACCCGATCGGTCTCGATGGCCAAGGCGTAGAGATCGGCCATCAGGCGCCACTCGGTGGTCAGTTCCTCAAGGGTGATGTCGATGCCCTGTCCTCCTGGATCGGCTGAACCACCGTGCAGGACCTGTGAGCGGGGAGGCCGCGCGGGCCCATCCTTCCTGCGCTTCATGGCATAGGCCCGCTGCTCGTACTCACGGATGCGCTCGAGGTGTTCAGTAACGCGCGCCCTGGAGGCGGATCCAAGCGGGGAATTATTGCCGGTGTAATAGCGGTACTCGTCGACCACGGAGTCAAGCACGCTGCGCTTGAGTCGCGCACGTCGGGCGTCGGGATTCTTGTCGTCAATGGTGACCGATCCGAACACGCGCTCGAAGAGATCCCGCGGGCGTTCCTGCATGGTGGCTGCGACCGTGCCGTTCGGGTTGTAAGAGTGGACGTAGCGGCTCACCCGGCTGCGACGGAAGTAAGTGCCCCCCACAAGAGTGGGGACCATCCCGGCGGGCAATCCCCTGGGGTAGACACCGTGGCGGATCATCTGGTCGAGAGAGGCCCCGCCCGATTTCGCCTCGCCGTTGGGTGGGGTGGCGGTGAAGGCTCCTGAGGCACCGTCGAAGTGGGCATTGATTCCGCTTTCATCACAGCGAACCTGGTTCACCTCCCGCATGATGAGAAGTTTGTCACGGAGGGGCTTGAGAGGTTCCAGGACACTATCGAAGCCCTCGCTCTGGATTGGTTTCGGGATGCCGAGTCCGAAAAATACATTGAAGGCCCGGACGGGAATTCCCCCATTCGCCGGGGCTGGTGTGGCCAGAGCCCTCGAGACGAGCATTTCCTCCAGGAAAGGCAGCCCAATGGTGGCGGCACCAACTCCGCGAAGCATGGTGCGGCGATTGATGCTGTTCTTTTTCATGGCAGCCAATGCTGATATCTCATTATCCACTGGAAAGGAAGTTGGGAATGCAGGGTTACTGCGCTTCGGTCCGGGTCAGGCGCACGAGATCGCTGGTAATCAGGGCCGTCATGAGGGCTGGCCACGTGCCGCCCTTCTTCTGTGCCTCGGCGTGGATTTTCTGCACGACGGGAGCATCTCGGAAGCCGAGGGGACGTCCGAGCGAGAATTGGCACACCTTCCAGATCAGGGACTCGCGCACCCGGTCGTTTGTGGCGAGGAGATCCATCAACTCGGCTGCCGACTTGTATGCCACCGGTCTGGCCTGGCCAGGGAAGAGCACTTCCCCATCCTCCCGCAGACTGTTGTCGTGCGGATCCTTCTCGTGAAAAGTGCCCAGCCCGTCGTACTTTTCGAGAGCAAAGGCGAGCGGTTCGAACTTTGAGTGGCAGCCACCACAGGACTTGTCTGCAATGCGTTTCTCAGCCGCACCCCGATGCGAAAGACCAGGCCGGGCCGGAACGGGAGCGGTGTCCGCCTCGGGTGGGGGATCCTTTACCACCCCTCGCAGAAGGTTGTTCATGACGAAGAGACCGCGGGTGACCATGGAGGCGTCATCCCCTCCCATGGTAAGAACGCTACCCTGGGTGAGAAGACCGCCCCGGGCCGGATTGGCAGAGAGGTCGTAGCGTTCGGCTTGCTCCTCGCCTGCCCGTTCCTCCGGGGTAATACGGCCACTGTAATGATCGGAGAGGCGGGGAGTCAGGAAGGTGACCTGGGCGTTGAACAGGTCGGTGAGAGGACGTTTCTCAGTCCAGACTACTTCCTTGAAGAAGCTGATGGTTTCCCGGCGCATGTCCTCTGCCAATCGTGTGTTCCAGCGGGGAAATTTTTTGGCATCCGGACGCATATTGGCGAGGCGTCGAAGGTTCAGCCACTGTTCCAGGAACTGCACCGAGCGTTCGATGGCACGGGGATCCTCAAGCATGCGGCCGGCCTGCCTGGCGAGCACATCCGGATCCGGGAGGTTGCCGTCCCGGGCGGCACGCATCAATTCCTCATCGGGAGAGGCACCCCAGATGATGTAGCTCAGGCGGGAAGCCAGCTCGTAGTCGTCCACCGGCCAGGATGATCCGTCGCCGCGCTGGTTCTCGATTCGATAGATGAAGCGGGGAGACTGCAGCATGGCCTGAATGATGTAGCCGACCGCTTCCTTCAGGCTGCCACTCCCGGCCGCGACCGCAGTAGAGACTCCACGGTAGGTGATGATCTCGCGTTGCTCGAGAGGTCCTCGCAGGATCCATGTGCCCATGGGGCGGATGAGTGCCTCCATGCTCTTGTCGGTGAAGCGGCGATCGCGTGAGAAGCGCGCAGCGAATTTCTCGGGATCCATCCGACCCACGATGATTTCGGCCAGCCTGGCGTAGGCCTCAATGTGCTTGAGATCAACACTGAGATTGTAGGCGGTGTTGGCAAACCCGTCTGCGCGGAGATCGGGGGGAAGGATCTTGTGCGCTTCCGCCGTGATATCGACACCCACGGTGGCCTTTACGGTTGCGATATATTCTTCCACGGTGAGCCGCTGGATCCACTGCTCTCCGATCCCGCCACTGCTCTGCACGTAGTTGGCGGGATCGATGCGAGCGAGAGGCCAGACTGCCCCGCCCTCGATCCACTTCCTGAGGGTAGCCTTCTGCTCCTTGTTCAGCGGGTCATTATCCTCAGGCATCTCGTCGTGAAAGACGGTCTCCCAGAGCAGGCTCTGTTCAGGATTGCCGGGCACGATCGAAATGCCGTCCTTGAGGGTAACGAAGGCGGTTGACCTGCGGGTGAGGTCGAGCTTGCCCTTCCGGGTGCCCGGGTCGTGGCACTCGATGCAGTGGTTGGCGAGAATGGGAGCGACTTTGTTCTCGAAGTGTATGGCCCGGGGATCACGTTGCCCGGGGACCACCTGTCCTTCGGACGGCCCGGCCTTGAAATTGGCCATCACCTCGGATGAAGAGAGCCCGCGGCTGTAAACGGCTACGAGGTGGTAACTACCCAGCCAGGGCCGGCTGCCATCCCTCTCGTTTCCCAGGAGGAGGTGGTAGTCCTGATTCCAATTGGCGGGATCTCCGGGAATGGATGTTTCGGCCGCCTTTTTGCCATTGAGGTAGATCCGGCTCCTGCCCGAGCGTTCCCTGGTGTAGATCAGGTGGGTGAGTCGGGTGGTCAGGCTGCGCGTTCCGGTGGAGAGGGAAGGGATGCCATTGTTGCTCGTCCTGGTAGAGCGGAAGCGCACGTCGAACTTGTCGCCATCCTGTCCCAGAGTGATGTTACGGTTGGTGCTGTTGTGGGAAAGCGAAACGATACGGGCCGGACCGCTCTGCCTGGTGTCCGCAGGTTTGATCCAAGCTTCTACCGTGATCTCGCCGCTGCGCTTGACCGCCTCGACCAACCGGCGGGCTGGTTTGTGCGACTGCACGAGGGTCCCCCTGCGGATCTTGAGAGTTCCCTTCGAGCGGCCCACGCCCTTGGCGTCACCGAGACGGAGGTCGATTGGTTGCCCGGTTCCTGAGCGGTCCTTGATGACGGGACCGCTGGCGGAGCTGAAGTCATAGAGCGCCTGCAAGTCGCGGGTGGCACGCTGGGCCGGAGCCTGGGAACTGCCCACCCCTGCCAGAATCGAGATCAGGGCCCACGCAGGCAGGATTAGGCGGCTAGCGCGCATGGCAATGGATAAAGGCTGTTGGAGGAGCCGTTTTGCGGGCTGGTCCACCTTGCCCTTACTTGATGACGCCGGAGAGATCATAGGCGGTGACCTTGTTCTCCAGCATCTGCGGGACGATGAGCAGTTTCTTCTTGGAGAGGTAGGCGATGTCGGCCGAGCCCTTGGGAAGATCGAGCACGGAGGTGACCGCGCCCTTGGCACTGATGTGGAGGACCGCGCCTTCGATCCAGTCGGTGACGAGGAAGCCCCCCTTGCCATCCAGTTCGAGGCCGTCCAGATTGCCCACAGTTGCCTTGGTAACGGGTTGCACCTTGCGGGTGCGGAGGTCGAGAGCAAGGAGGCGTCCGAGCGTCAGGGTCTCAAAGGACGCCTGGATGTCGCGTCCCCAGCCCGCAATGTAAAGAGTGCCTCCGTTCACCAGCAGGCCATTGGGGCTGTCCAGTTCGACTCCTGAAGCCACCTTGGAAACCTTGCCTCCCTGAAGGGCGTAGATTGTACTGGCGAGCATGTCGGAAACGAGGACGCTGCCCCGTTTTGTGATCGCAACATCATTGAGGAACTTCGCCCCGGCTACCTCGTGGATCGCGTGCGTGGTGGCGTTTTCGATGGTGATGCCGACCAGGCGGTCAATGTCGGCGACCCAGAGCACTCCCCCGCTGGAGCGCAGCCCCTTGGGGGCGTTCAACCCTGAGAACCACCGTGGGTTGACCACGGTTCCGTCCGGCTTGAGAATGGAGATCACCCCATCGCCATCCTTGCCCAGGCCTCCTCCCTCACCGACCTGTGACAGGAAGATGTTGCCGGTCTCCTTGTCAAAGTAGGCACTCTCCGGGGACTTGATTCCCTTGGAGAGCTCCCAAACCACCTTGGGAGCCTGGGCAGCGGCCGGGATGACGAGCGTGACAATTGCGGAACCGACTGCGAGAAAAGTGCGAGGAGTCTTCATGGCTGGGGAGTGAATCTAGGGCCGGAATTCGTCACTGCCCAGTGGATTTTCGGGGGATGGGAGTGGCACCGGACGCCTCCCCGGGAGTTCAAAGGACCTGAAATCCGGGCGGGGAGGGCAAACTCCGGGTCCAGGGACCCGGAGGTTTCGCCGGGATGTGTGTCTTGACGAAGGGACGTGCAGGGACTGAGCTAGTGGGATGAACGCGCGCCCACTACGTCTCGCCCTTTCGGTCGGCTTGCTTTCCCTGGCGGTTACGCATGCCGAGCCGCCCAAGGAGGCTGCCTTCAAGTATCTCTCACCCAAGGAAGCGATCGCCAAGATGACGCACCCTGAGGGCTTCGTGGTGAATGCCTTCGCGGCGGAGCCCGATTGCCAGCAGCCCTTCGCCTTCACCTTTGACGAGCGGGGCCGGATCTGGCTTTGCGAGAACCTGAACTACGAGACGCGGGGATCGGACCTCTACAAGCTCGGTCCACAGGGCCGTATCGTGATCCTGACCGACACCGATGGCGATGGAGAGATGGACGAGCGCAAGGTCTTCAAGGACAAGGTCATGTTTCCCACCGGAATCGCACTGGGACACGGTGGGGTATGGGTCGGTTCACCGCCGAACCTGCTCTTTATTCCGGACCGCAACCGCGACGACATTCCCGATGGCGAGCCTGAGATCAAGCTCGATGGATGGGGACGGCAGGACCGTCACGAGACCCTCAACAGTTTCCTCTGGGGACCGGACGGCTGGCTCTACGGCACCCACGGGGTCTTCACCCACTCGAACGTGGGCAGGCCCGGCGCACCCGACAGCGAACGCCAGCGCATCAATGCCGGGGTCTGGCGCTATCATCCCCTCAACGAGAAGTTCGAGGTCTTCGCCTGGGGCACGAGCAATCCGTGGGGTCTCGACTTTGACGAGAACGGTAAGGCCTTTGTGACCGCCTGTGTCATTCCGCACCTCTTCCACATGATCCAGGGAGGTCGCTACCACCGGCAGGGAGGCAAGCATTTCAATCCCTACGTCTACAATGATATCAAGACCATCGCGGATCATCGGCACGCTTCCGCCCATGGAGGGGCGCGTTTCTACCTCGCGGACCAGTTCCC
>JAAZXD010000155.1 GCA_014240355.1 Roseibacillus sp.
ATGCCGTGCGTGAAACCCGCAGTCACTGCCAGGCGACAGGTATTGGTGTGGTCCTCCATGTAGTCCTGTGGGGGGTGGGTGAGGATGATGGAGGGTTTCACCTGCCGCACCACGGCAGCGACTTTACGCAGGGTCGGCAGGTCGTAGAAGATCTCGAGATCATCGCAGATGGGCGGATGGAAGTGGGCTCCAAGGAGGTCGGCGGCAGTTCTGGCTTCCTCGAGACGAATGCGACGGGTCTCCTCCGCATCCATTTCGACCGAGCCACAATTGCCGGTGGAGAGGTTGAAGTAGTGCGTTTCGAATCCGGCCTCCTTCAGGAGGAGGAGAGTTCCCGCCCCGAAGTACTCGATGTCATCGGGGTGGGCGAAGATGGCGAGGGCGGTGCTTCGCACGGGTGGTTGTTATTGGGTTAGTGGTTATCCGGGCCGCGGCGGGCAGGGCCTGGCTAGAGTTTGACCGGTTGACCGGTGGCAGCACTTTCGTCGGCGGCGAAAAGGACACGGAAGGTCTCCAGGGCGTCGCGGTAGCTGGTGAGGGGCATGGGTTCGCCCTTGTCGAGAGCATCAAAGAAGGCCTGGAACTGGTCCTGGTAGGGATGGTCGGCGACGTCGCCCGAATCTGCGAGGGCCACGGGCAGCCTCGCCCAGGCCTTGTCTCGGAGATGGAGCTTTGACGAGTAGAGCTTGTCGTCGAGGATACTGCCTTCGCTGCCACAGAGCTGGGTGTGGAAGTAGTAGGGCATGAAGCAGTCGATCACGCTGGCGCACTTGCCCACCGCGCCGTTCCTGAACTTCAGGATGGTGGTGGTGGTCGTTGGATACTCATATTTGGCGAAGATCTCGTGGGTGGACTGCGCGTTGTAGGCCATGACTTCCTCGACCTCCGATCCCATGCAGAGAAGAAGGGCGTCCAGGGCGTGGCAACCGGCGGAGAGGAGCGAGCTTCCGCCATTCTCCCTGGTGGTGTTCCAGCGGTACTGACCGTACCATGGACCTATTCCATGATAATAGTCGATCTCACCGTAGTGGATATCGCCGATGAGACCCTCTTCGATGATGGACTTGATGGTAGTGAACTGGGAGATGAACCGCAGTTCGAAACAGACACAGCTCCTGGTGTTGTTGGCTTCGAAGGCGGCCGCGATGGCCTCGGCGTCCTCGAGGTTGAGGGTGATGGGCTTTTCCAGGATGACCTGCTTTCCCGCCTTGGCGGCTGCAATGGCCTGATCCCTGTGCTGGGCCGGATAGGAGGTGATGTCGATCACGTCGATGGAGTCGTCGGCCAGGAGATCCTCCACCTTGTTGTAGACTGTGATTTCGCTCCCGTGAGCGGCTGATAGTTCCGCGGGATTGAGATCGCGGGAGGAGTAGACCGCGGTCACGTTGCCCTGGCTGGTCTTGTTGAGCGCTTCGATGTGGGCGGTAGCGGCCCAGCCATATCCGATGACGCCGACGTTGTAGCTGTTGCTCATGACGGAGAGGATCTCTGCTTGCGTTGAAGGGTGAAGCAATTTCTTGAGGGTGGAGAAGATTATGAGTTCCCGCGTGAACTGAATGATCGGGGGATTGGATAATTTCAGGGTGCCCGGATGTGATAAACATGAGGTCTGGCTTCCTGCTTCGACAAAATCTGGGTGGAGCGGGAGCCTATCAGTATGCTTGTGGCAGCTGGTGAAATTGGTTAGCTTTTGGCGATGATCCGTTACCCTTGGCTTGTCACCTTCTTCATGGCCGGATCGGCCCTGGCCGGGCCGGATCCGCTCCCACGGGGACTGGCGGAGGGTCTCAGGAGCATCCACGTTCCGGATGGATTCGTGGTGGAGTTGATGGCAGCGGAGCCGCATGTGAAGGATCCGGTAGCTTTCGACTGGGACACCAGAGGGCGCCTGTTCGTGGTGGAGATGGCGGATTATCCGCTGGGATTGAACGGAAAGGGGCAGGCAGGTGGTCGCATCCGGCTCCTCGAGGATCGTGATCTGGACGGTCGTTATGACCATTCCACTCTCTTTGCCGAGGGGCTCAATTTCCCCAATGGAATCCTCACCTGGCGTAACGGGGTCATCGTGACGTCTGCTCCGGATGTGATCTTCCTGCGGGACAGGGACGGAGATGGCGTTTCAGACGAGCGGGAAGTGCTCCTCACCGGGCTTTCAGAGGGCAATCAGCAGCTTCGGGCGAATGGGCTGCGTTGGGGCCTGGATAACTGGGTCTACGTGGCGGCGGGCGGGCACCATGGCAAGCACGCGTCATCCACCGTGGTCCGCTCCACGCGCAACAAGAGCGAGGTCAAGGTGGGGAGTCGTGATTTTCGCTTCAATCCGGACACCGGGGTGGTGGAGCCGCAGAGTGGTCCGTCGCAGTTCGGGAGGAACCGGGACGACTGGGGTCGCTGGTTCGGCACGCAGAATTCCAGGCCCCTTTGGCACTACGTCCTGCCGGACCATTACCTGCGGCGCAATCCGCACCTCGCTGCGCCGGACGGTCGGGTGCAGTTGCCTGGCCCACTCAACCCGCCGGTCTACCCGGCGAGTAAGTTGCAGAAGCGCTATCACAGCTTCGCGCAGTCGGGCCACTATACCTCGGCTTGCAGCGGGATGATTTACCGTGACCATCTCCTTTTCGAGGAAGGCACGATCAATGGGTTCTCCTGCGAGCCGTTTCATAATGTGGTCCAGCGGCTTGCCCTGGAACGGTCAGGAGTCACCTTCAAGGCACGGCGGGCAGGAAAAGAGAAGGAGCCTGACTTCTTTGCGAGCAGCGATCGCTGGTGCCGGCCGGTGATGGTGCGGACAGGACCGGACGGCTGCCTCTGGGTGGCCGACATCTACCGCTACATAATCGAGCATCCCCAGTGGCTTCCCCAGGAAGGGAAGGAGGAGCTCCTGCCGTTCTATCGCCACGGAGAGGACCGGGGTCGGATCTACCGGGTGCGGCGGACCGGGCATGCCCCGCGTGATATTCCGCGTCTGGCCGGACTTGATGCGTCGGATCTCGTTGCGGGGCTGCGTTCTCCCAACGGCTGGGTTCGCGACAAGGTTCAGCAGGAGCTTTTGTGGAGAAACGACAAGGCCGTGCTACCACTGGTGCGTGCATTGGCTGGCGCGTCGGACCTGGCGGAGACAATTCCACATGCGCTGGGAGTGCTGGAAGGGATGGGGGCGCTTGGGGAGGACGAGCTGATCAGGGGTCTGGACGATCATCATGCCGGGGTCCGGGAGAACGCCCTGCGGTTGGCGGAAGGTCACGCCAGTTCCCCGGTGGTGGCGGCGGCCTTGCAGCGGGTTGACGACCGGGATCCCGGAGTGCGGATGCAATTGGCCTTCTCGATTGGTGCCTTTCCTTCCTCCGCGGACTGTGGAAGAGCCCTCGCGCGGCTGCTTCTGCGGGATCACGAGGAGCCGTTCGCCACCATTGCGGCGTTAAGTTCTGCCCTGCCCCATCTCGATCACCTGTGTGCCGCCCTGAGCGAGTCCCGGGATCCGGCCTTGAGCGCGGTGGCCCGGCCACTCATTGAGGTGCTCCTGCGTGCGGGCAAGTCGGAGAAAGTCATCCGATTCCTGATTCCCGTCTTTGAGAGGGCTCGTCTCACCATGAAGGCCGAGACCGTGTTTCTCTGCGTGGAACTCGATCGGCTGCTGAGGAACCGGCAAGCGCAACTAAAGGAACTTGTGGAGAACAAGGATGCCGCACTCGTGGAATTCAATCGCGTGCACGTGGACCTGTTGGAGCGGGCAAGGTCGCTGATTGCGGGTGAGACCGGGGGGATGGAGGACCGTCTGGCGGCGGCTGCCTTGCTCGCCCGGCATCCAGGGCCCCGTGAGGGTGCCCTGGAGTTTCTCAGGAAGTGCATTTCCCCGGCCACTCCTCCTGGTGAATTGAAAGCCGTGCTTGCGGTCCTGGGTGGAACGGGAGCTGAGGAAGTGCCGGCAATTCTCCTGGAGAAGTGGGAACAACTCTCACCCGTCGGCCGTGGCTGGGCGGTGGATGAGCTCTTTTCACAGGTGGCGTGGACGGAGACTCTGCTCGCTTCCCTGAAAGCGGGGAAGGTGAGGCTGGCCGACCTTGATGCGACCCGGCGCCTGCGGCTCCGGCAGCATCCCAATAAAGGAATTCGAACGATGGCTTCCGATCTGCTGAAGAGGGTGTCTTCACCTGTCCGGGAGAAGGTGGTGGAGGATTTTCGACCGGCGTTGAACCTGGAAGGTGATGTGGCCAGGGGGCGGATGGTTTATCGCAGGTTGTGTCTGGCCTGTCACCGGTACGGGAAGGAGGGTCGGGAAGTGGGTCCCGATCTCAGGTCTGTCAGGGAGCACCCTCCCGAGAAACTCCTGGCCAGTATCCTCAACCCTAATCTGGACATCCAGCCGGGGTTCCACGCCTACAACTGCGAACTGAAGAGCGGGGAGTTTCTTTTTGGTCTCCTCGCTTCCGAGAACGCGGTCAGCATTACCTTCAAGGTTCCCGACGGGACCACCAAGGCGATCCTGCGCAGTGACATCAAGAGCCTCAGGAGCGTCAACCTCTCTCTCATGCCGGAGGGGCTGGAGGCGGGTCTTTCCCAGCAGGACCTGGCGGACCTGGTCTCCTTTATCAGATCCTAGTTGATCGGGCAGGTCCCATGTCGCGGCCTGCCGGGAGCAGGGATGGGAGTTCTTTCCCTGCGGGTCAGCTGGGACCTAAAGCGGCGGCAGGGGGGCAGGATTGTTTCCCGGGAGCTCGGGAAGAGGAGGGGGAGGTGTGCCCCGCTACGGATCGGTGGAGGTCGGGAGGGGATCCCGGGGTGCCAGCAACTTCTTGAGTTCACTTTTCACCTTGCGCACCGCATAGAAGCGTTTCTGGGCCTTGGCGATGATCAGAGCGCTCCCTGAGATGCCGCGGGCGTTCGGGATCCAGTCGCTCTCCGAGGAAGCCTGGAGCTGTTGGGAGAGGAGGGCCGTGCTCTTTTCGAATCCACGCAGCAGTTGTTTCGACTCGCGACTCCAGATTTCAGCGTTGTAGTGGGCGGAAGAGAGCCGTGCTTCATCGCCGAACTGCTTGGCCTTCGCCAGTTGCAGCTGGTAGCTGGAGTCAAGGTGATTGATGGATTTGTGAACGAGGTCGAGTTCGTTGAGGAGAAGTTCGATCTTCTCCAGGAGAGCAAAGACCTGCTGGTTGGGCACGAGGTGCTCGTCGCTCACGGTGGCGAGACCCTTACAGGCCCGGCCGAATTGCTCGTCGTACTTCTGGTCCCAGGTGGTGATGGACACCGCCTCCTTGCCCCAGATCATTTCCAGCCTGGCGTTGAAGCTCTCACGGGCCTTCGGAGCGAGGTAGTAGAAGTGACTGTTGTTGTGGGTGACCATGTCGCTGGTGAGCACCTTGCCATCAGGGACGCCGAATATGTTGCGCCGACGGTCGGAGGGAAGTTCCCCTTCCGTCAGGAGCGAACGTGCTCCGCTGTAGTGGTCCCAGAAATATTGAGAGTAGGCGATGAGGGCGATGAGAGTCGTCTGCGCCTGTCGTCTGGGGTCCTTGGGACTGGAGGTGATCCGGAATCCGCGTTCTACCGCAGACTTGATGGCAGGAAGTTTGAGGGCAACGAAGAACTCCCCGTCGGAGGAGCCCCCCAGGTTGGGATCGATGGAATTGAGGAGTAGCTGTGCGGCCTGTTCTTCCACGTTGAGTTCGTTCAGAGCATTCTGGGCATTGCGCATGTGCTCCGCATGTTCTCGTTCCAGGTTCTTAACGAACCTTTCGCGGTTGCCGAGAACCTCATCCCAGGCCGCCTTGCCCCTGGCAGCGAGCTGATTAAGATCAGCGTAGGCTCCCTGTAATGAGGAAAGAGTCACATGTTCGTCAGTGGGCACCCGCTGAAGTTCCTGCAAGGCCACCTGGATGCTCCCTGCCTGGGCGCGCCGCTGCTTGTAGCGGGCCCGTTCCTTGATGAGGCTCCTGCGGAGTTCGGGACCCTCTTCGGTATGAAGTTCCGGATCTGCCAGGAATTCCTGGTAGCCGGCGATGAGGAGTTGCGCCTCCTCTGCCTCAACGAGAGCATGCTGCTTCTTCTGGTTGAGGGCGTCTAGCAGTGGCTGATACTTGCCGTCGGGGGCGGCCAGGATGAGCGAGCTGCCCAGGGCAAGCGCGAGTGTTGCGGTCATGCCCACGGCGAGAGATGGAGCGGGGAGGATCATTTTGTGTTTCATTGTGCGGGAGGGTCCGGGCTTGTTGGTTTCCGTTCGGGATCAGGGTCTTCCCATTCGCAGGCAGGCGGTCATCTGAAGAGGAGAATCCCGCAGGTGGCATATGGATACGAAGCTACGAGGGCATTCATTTCGTTCAACTGTTTCACATGGAGGCCCGGGCGGGAAGCTTTCTCACTAAGTCATTTCTGCTCAGGGAGAAGGCTCTACGATCAGGTAGTAGGCTCCAAGCTCGCTGCCAGCAGCAGTCTTGAAGACCGGGGCAAGGCGATGCGAGCCCACGGTGAGATGGGCGGTGAGCCTGATGCTCGTTTCCTCTCCCTCCAGCGGCGCCGAGATGATGTCCTTGCCGTCGATGCGCAGGGTAGCGGTCTTGAAGGCGAAGGCTTTTCCGGGAATGGCGCTGAAGGCCTTGCTGGAGCCCGGAACATCGGGGAGGGCCGGCAGTCCGGCATTGATGGGCTTGTTCGCTTCTGCCGGCCAGCGGCGTAGTTCGAAGGAATATTTACCCTGCTTTACTACCTTGACGGCCCAGTGGCCCGGGTGTTTGCCGTCTTTAGCTCCGGATCCGCGGCGGATGTGACCCTGGTTCCACGGTGGATTCTGTTCCTGGATCCAGTCGTGAGAGGTGAGTGAGACCCGGGGCTGATCCCTGTGTCCGAGGTAGATCTCGGTGGTCTGGGAGAAGGTGGGTTCGAGTTCAGCCCACCACTTTTCGTAGAAGGCGCGCATCCTGGTCACCTGTTCGGGATACTTCGAGGCAACATCGATCTTCTGGCCGGAGTCCTCGTTGATCTGGTAGAGTTCCTTCCCGTTGATGAGGCGCCACTCTTCGGCCATAACGGCGGACTTGCGCCACTTGATGGGATCGCGCACGCGTTGAGAGTCGGTGATGAGGAAGCGGTCGGGCCAGTCGTCGTGGTCGCCCTGGTAGAGAAGGTTTCTGATGGACACTCCGTCAAACTTGAGACCGGCAGGAGTCTTCTTCGCGTTGCAGAGATCGAGAAGGGTGGGGACGATATCGACAAAGGAGGTGAGGGTTTTGACGGAATGCTTTCCAGTAAGCTTCCCCGCGGGCCAGTGAAGAAGGAAGGGGACGCGGTGTCCTCCGTCGTATTCGCTGCCCTTGGAGCCCCGCATTCCGGCGTTGAAGACGTTGCGTCCCACCGTGGTGCCGTTGTCAGTGGTAAAGATGAAGATGGTGTTGTCGGCGACGCCCAGCTCGGCGAGGACCTTGCGGGTACGTCCCACATTGTCGTCGATATTGGTGATCATTCCATAGTAGGCCTGCTCGGCCTTGCTACGACCGGGATACATGTCCATGTACTTCTGTGGACAGTGGAGCGGACCATGAGGGGCGTTGGTGCAGACGTAGGCGAAGAAGGGTTTCTTTTTCGCGGCGCAGTCCCGGATGAAACGGATTCCGAAGTCGAAGAAGACATCAGAGCAGAATCCCCTGGCGGGGACGATCCTGCCATTGTGCCAGT
>JAAZXD010000156.1 GCA_014240355.1 Roseibacillus sp.
GCGGAGGTGACTACCATACCAGGTAATGAGTCGCCGTTACCATCAACCGGGGTCCAGGAATCCACCGCGCTGCCACTTGTCGCAACGCCGGTCCGACCATCGTAGTGCGCCACCAGCGAAGCTTGCGCTTCCGCCGACAATCCCGGCACGTCCAGAAAAAGTCCCGCTGCAAAGGAATGCGAAGGACATAAGAGCAGGCCAGCGCCCACCGCAGCCATTGCCCCTTTGAGTGAATGCGCTCTCATAGAGAGCCCCCATACCGATAAAATCTGCCGAAAACGCAACACAAAACGGAGGAATATGCCCGGCTGGAAACCATCCCCATGCCGCCGAACCTCTGCAAAACCCTGCTCTTCTCAGGGAAGCACGACTTTAAATGACTCCGAACCGATCAGGACTTAGAGGCCCGGCGGGTGCTCGTAGAAGTAGGCATTGGAGGCGTCCTCGTAGAGCGGTCGGACGGGCAAAAACCGGTTGATCAGCTCCAGTTTGTCCACCTCCGAGAGAGGAATGGCGGTTTTGAGGGCGATGTCCACACGGACACCATTATCACGATTCGAGGAGCCGTCTCCAGGTGGTTGCGGAGAGGCGATGGCATCGAGGCTGGGGCCGCCAAGGCCGAGGTAGGCAGCCCCACTGGAAGTGTTGCGGTAGAGCACGAAGAAAATCCGGCTGCTGGCGATCTCGTCGTAATCTCCCGTGTAGGATTCTGTCGTATCGGTCTGACCGGGAGATGCAGGCGCCGTATGGTTGATGTAAGTTTTGTGCGAAGAGAGTGGTTCCAGCGTCAGGAAGCTATAGGTGGGGGACGCATAAGTCGTCCATCCGCTGGCGACCGCGATCGCTTTCATCGCCGCGGCATCTTCGTTGCGATCCATCAGAAACTCGAGGAGCCCGGATCCAGGGTTTGCGGAATTGAGGCCGCACCACCATAAATTATTGGAGCCGCCGTAAAAATCGAGGCCGTGGGCCTGCTCACCGAGGAAAAACAGTTCACCGGTATCGACGTGATACTCAATCTCGCGGTAAGTGTCGGATGCAATACGCGTGCGCAACACCACCCCTCGCGGGATCTCGGTAAACTCGGTCGCCAGACGGAAGAACTCCCGCTCCTTGTCGATCTCCCACGACATGGGTGAGGTTGCCTCCGCCTCGATGAACCATTCGTTGAGATCGCTCGAGGATAGCAGGAGAGCATCGGCGCTCCACGTCAGTTCCGCGATGCCATCATGGATAGTGAGCTCGGGTGGCAGCAAGGGAGTCGGGTCGGGCTGGGGAGGCACCCCAGCGAGGCTGCCAAGATAGGCTTCGATGAGCCCACGGTCGTCGTCGTCGAGGGCCGATTCGAAGATGATGATCTGCCGGATCTCGCCCACCAGGTCATAGCCGCCTGAGCTCCACGCCCCGATGACGATGGCCGCGTTTGCAACAACGCTGTTGGTCGGGCTCCCACTAACATTGAGATTCACCCCGTTGGCATAGGAGTCGTGTGTAGTGGCGGTGATGACGGTGCTCCAGACAGTGTCGATGCCGTCATGGGCTGTGATGTCATCGCCCGTATAGGTCGTGCCATTATACATCTCCACCCGAAAACCGCCGTCGCCATCGTCACGCTGATGCGATATATCGTTAAGCCCGACGTTGTAGGCGTAGGTGCCGGAAGCTGCAAACGGCGCGCCGTCCTGATAATGGCCGAGCCAGAAGATGGTGAAGTCACTGGTGCCGGCATTGGCCAGGGTTCCCGAGAGATAACGACCGTCGGCACCCGCACTGGGATCGTCGAAAATCAAGCGGTCGCTACCGTCGTAGGTAATGAGGTCCGCAGCACCGCTGCCGCGCTGCGTGGACGGGGCGACCATGCCCGGGAGCAGGACGCCGTCACCGTCCACCGGGGTCCATGATTCGACGATGCTATCGGTCGTAGCGACCCCGGCGCGGCCATCATAGTGGGCGACCAGCGTCGATCGGGCAGAGGCCGAGAGCCCTGGCACATCGTCGAACAGGCCCGCAGATGTATCGCAGAGACAGATTGAGTAGGTGGCGATCGTCGCTGACAAGAATCGGATTTTCATCATTTTGGTCCAGATTGGATTGGGGCGTTGCGGCAGACGCGACCCTGGTCGGAAAACCTGCCAAGACATTTCCCGTAATCCAGTCATTTTTAGGAATTCTCCCCTCCCCTCTCCCCCTTTTCCAGGAAGTTGGAGGTGAAACACGCCTAACAGGGGTGCGGATTTCATGGGGGTATGGTTTCTCCCTCATCAACTTCACAGGTCGACCGCCCCAAGGGTGACCCCAGCCCTTCGCTTCGGGATCGCGGAATGGAAAAAATGATCGCGGGATGCTACTTCATCTCGTGAATGAAGGTCATGAGGTCGATGATGTCCTCCTTCTTCAGGGCATTGAGCAACTTGGCCGGCATCAATGATTGTTCCTGCGTTCTGATCGCCTTCACCTGCTCGCGCGGAAGGCGCGTGACCTGACCCTGCACATCGGTGATGGAGACAAATTCATTGGTCTGTTCCGTCACGAAGCCGCTGAGCGTTCCGGCATTGGTGGTGATCACCTCGGTCGCCTTGAAACGATCCTGAACAACTTTGGACGGATAGACGATCGAGTCCGCCAACTCCTGACGGTTCAGGCGCTGAGTGGCACCCGCCAACGGTGGTCCGAAAAGACTGCCGGACTGGCCCTTGAGCCCACCGTGACACGCGAAGCAGGTGGCTTGCAGGTAAATCTTCCGTCCCCTGGCGGCATTGCCCCTGAATTCGCTCATGTCCGCAATCAGTTCGTGCAGGTTCGCGTCGGCCAACATCTTGGCCTGCGTGATTGCTTTGCGCGCAATCCAGGGATGCCCGAACTTCTCGCGGTACCAGACCTGCCAGTACTCGAGCACCTCTTCCGGGAGATGAAGGGGCGTCTTCTCCATAAAGGACGACATCGCCTCCATCACGTTCGAGGTCGGGCCACTCACGTCGACGGCAATTCCCCAGCTTCCAAGCTCCGCCCCTTTTTTCTCCCAGCCCCCGGGAGGACGGGAACGACTGAGCTTCCAGGTTGTGTCGGTCACCAGCGTCTGCGCCCCATGCGCCGTAGTCCATTGCAGAATCACTGCCAGCCCTGCCGGACCACTTTCGTTGCGGCCTTCGATCGCAATGAGATTACGGCCCTCCCGCAACCGGTTGCCGACGTCAATCCGCTTCGGAGTTCCCCATTCCCGGCCCTCCCCAACTTTGCTGCCATTGAGAAATACCTCGAACTCGTTGTCGCAAGTGATCATCAACACGCCCCGGGAAGCGTTCCCGTTCACCTCGAAGGAGCGCGCAAACCAGGCCTGATCGTCCGCAATCTGTTCTGCCGACGACCAGATCACCTGCATGGGAGTCCGAAAACTGGGACGCTGATGCGCGAGTAATGTCTGAAGGGCGCGCTCCAGGGTGGCTCCGATCTGCGGGTAGATGCTCATCAATTCAATCAAGCGGAAGGCCACCGCCTGATCGCCGTTCCAGTTGCCAATCGAGAGTGCCTTCACCCCGTCGCCGTATTCAGCGAAAGCCTTGCCATCGGCCACAATCCGGGCCGCACAACGTTCCACTGCGGCAGCGGATTCGATCTCCAGCAGTCCCTTCACGAAGAGATCCCCGCGCTCGGCAGGGAGCGGTTGGGCCGCCAGGGCGGCGATGAGTTCCTCCCGCCGTCGGATCTCTTTCGTGGCATCAAGATCCCGGAGAAGTTGCTCCGCCACGAAAGGACTGCTCACTTCATGCAACAACCCGATCAGTCGCCGCCGATCAGCATCACTCCTGGCAGCCTGAAACGCCTTGAGCAGAACCCTGTCGGCATCGGGTGCTCCGCGGATCGCCTTGTAGGCCACCTTCGCAAGATCACTGTCAGCCCTTAACTGATCAGCGAGCACGATCAGCGCAGCAGTGTGTCGGCCTGCCAACTGGTTGACCACCGTGTTCCAGAAACCGCCGAATTGCAGGCCCTTGCCTTCGCGCTCGGCAAACCAGCCCTCCTGAGTTGAAAGCAGCCACTGAGTCAGTCGCCGGCTCTCCGCATCGGTCCATCCCGTGGAGATCCTGGCCAGCGCACCGGCCATGTGGAACTGGGTGACGCCATCCTTTTCCTTTTCCAGCATGTTCAGGATCGGCGTAAAACCCGCAGCCACATCGTAGTCTCCACAGAGCCGCACATGCTCCCAGCGAATCCCGGGATCCTCCGAATTCACCAGCTTGAGCAGGAATTGGTGAACTTTCGCGGTCAGTTCCTTGTTCTGCTGAATCTCAACGCGGAACAAACCAAGGATGCGTAGCAGGTCAAGGTGTTGCTCCCGCGTGGTATCGTCATCGCCCGGTTCCACCCGATCGAGCAGGATCGTCAGCAGGGAGTGAACAACCTCTGGCCCGGCTCGTTCCCGCCGAATATTGGTGGCCACTAATGCGCGCATGATTCCCCCCGGGTGGGCGGTCACGTTCTCCTGGATCACCTTTGTCGGGTGGTGGGCCAGCGCCGTCATCGCAGCGTAGGCCACAAAGCGATCAAGATGGCCGAGAAGGGTGGATAGCCGTGGCACGGCCGAGGGATTCTGCAGGCGCATCTGCGCTTCAAGGGCGCGCCGGAGAACGAAAGGATCCTCGTCCTCCAGCAACTGCAGGGCCAGCCCTGCCTCCTCCCTCTTTTGCCGAATTCCCAACAACCAGGCGGCCTGGCCCCGGATCTCAGGCTCTGGATCCTCGGCCATCCTCTGCAGCAACTCGCCGGGCAGTTCCTCGAATCCCGGAGCCAGGAGTCGCACCGCTCGCAGGCGCTGAGTCAAGGGCCGCTTCGGATCGAGCAGGGCAGAACGAACCCGTCCGGGCAGATCCTCATCCTGACTGAGCAGGCGCTCCTCCGCCATGCGGCCCCACTCTGCCATCGGCTGTGGCGACTCAAGCAATTGTGCGAGAAGCGAGCGATTTGAACGCTTCGCCTCAGGAACGATTCCGGGCACCACCGGCCTCTCCGACTTGTCATGAAAGATGCGCCAGATCCCCTGGTTGTGATCGCTGACGACCAGGCTGCCATCAGGGGCCACATCGACATCAACCACTCCAAAGTTGATCCTCTTTCCGTTCGCATCAACTGCCCCTTTCTTGGGCTGAGCCACCGTGATCAGCTCTGCCTTCCAGGTCGCTTTTTCCCGTGCCAGGGAAAACATGAGCAGGCGCCCCGGGTTGGCATAGCCGCCCGTGGTCGCCGACTTCCACTGGTAGTCGCAAGCCAGGAACGAATTGCGGAACACCCCTGGAAACTGATTGTGCTCGTAGAAGATCCCCCAGTCAGGCGAACCGCGACCGACATCAAGCACTCCGGGCAGGTTGTCGAGATAGTAATTGGGATAAGCTCCTACTCCCTGCCATCCCTGATCACCACCTGTCGCCCAGTGATGCAGTCTGACCGGACGGTAGAACGGAACATCGACATGAAACTCCATGTCACTGTCGAAGCTGAAGAACTCACCCAGGTAGTTCATCCCCAGGCTGGGCGGGTTCCTTCCTCCGGAACCAATGCACTCCCACTTCTCGCCGGCCGGATCAAAGCGGAACACCGAAGCGGTTCGCTCAAAGAGAACCGGCGAACTCCTGGCCGTGATGTGTTTTCGGTCCCCGGTCCCACCGCCGTCGCCGGACACGAGATAGATGTAGCCATCCAGGCCACGCAGGAGCGTGTGGGCGGCGTGATCACCACCCGTATTGAACGGCTCCCCCAGCCTCCGCTCGTGCTTCAGCTTCCCACCTGCGAGATAGCCGCTGAAAAGTTGAACCCCGTCCCCGCCCACTGCGTAGACCTTGTCGCCATAGACCACCAACCCCTGGGGGCCGCGTCCTCCGAGTCCTTCCGCGATGACCTCCGACTGATCATAAACCTGGTCTCCATCGGTGTCAGCCAGGCGTCGCAGATTCTGCCCATCCCCGATCAACAACCGTCCCTGACCATCGAAGACCAGGTCGTAGGATCCCCCGGTGAGGTTGGACTCGGCCACTTTGTAGATGTGACATCCCCTGAAGAGTGAGAACTGGTCGTCGAGGAGGGTGGGAGCTCCCATGACGGGCAGCGCCATGAGAACAGCGAGAGAAGCAGAGAGTCTCATGGGACGAAACAAGCAGGCAGATCCCACGTTGGCCAGCCCGGGTTAGGTCACTCAGTCGGCCGGTTATTGCCGGGAAATCGTTTTTCATGGTCGGGCTGGATGGTGGCCCGGGCGGCGGCCCGGGCGGCGGGGTTGGTGGGGCACAGGAAATCGGCTGCGGTCAGCTAGCCTTCTGAAGGGATCCATGGGAAGGAGTCCATGGGCCTCTCAATTCCCGGGTGCTGCTTGCTGTTTTCGCAGTCGACCCCATCCCCTCTCCGCTTCAGGGTCCATGGATGCCGGGAACGAATCGACGACAGTTTCTCAAGGCCGGGGCAGCCTGTTCCGGGGTGATGGCTGCAGGAGTGGCAGCCTCTCCTGGCGCCGAAGCTCAATCCGCCCCCGGCGGCTACGACTACCGCAGGCCGTCCTTCCCCGGGGGAAGTCGCCTCCTCTTCATCGGGGACTCCATCACCGACATGAAGTGGGGCCGTAACGAGAAGGATCGCAACCATTACCTCGGGCACAGCTACGTCTACCTCATCGCCGCCCGGCTCGGGGTGGACCTGCCGAAAGCGGGGTTGGAGTTCTTCAACCGCGGGATCAGTGGCAACCGGATGCGGGATCTCAAAGCCCGGTGGCAGAAGGACGTCATTGAGATGAAGCCCGACCTGCTCAGTGTCCTCGTCGGGGTCAATGACCGGGTGGTGGACCAGAAGAGAAAATTTGAGGCCGACCAGTGGGAGGCGGACTACCGCGAAGTGCTGGAGCGGAGCCGCGAGGCCAATCCGGACCTGCGGATCGTGCTGATTGACCCCTTCGTCCTGCAGTCGGGATGGTGGATGACCAAGGGGGGGCAATGGGAGATCAGCCGGGCCCAGATCGACCGGATGGGTGCCACCGTGACCCGGTTGGCAAAGGAATTCGGGGCGGTGCAGGTCAGGATGCAGGACGTCTTCGATGCCGCGGCCAAGGCAGTGAGTGCCGGGCAGTGGATCTGGGACGGGGTGCATCCCCTGCCCCAGGGACACGAGTTGATCGCCCGCCAGTGGTTGGAAGAGGTGAGCGGACGCTGGAAGGCGGGTTAGGGGCGGAGGCGTTGCCCCGGGGGGATTGCTCAGAGTTCCACCCTTTCGCCTTGTTCCGCAACGTGGTGGCCGGCCTTTTCGATGGCTTTGGTCGCCTCGCTCTCCGGGTCGAGGGCGGGGTTGGTGTGGTTGAGATGGAGGAAGCGCACCTTGCTGCGTTCGGTGGGGTCGAGGCTGGCAAAACGCTTCATGCTCTCGGCAATGAAAGGGTGGGGGATCCTGGACATGTCGCGGCCGGGGAGTTCCCCGTCCGCGAAGAAGGTGCCATCGAGGTAGGCGACATCAACGGTCTGGAGGACCTCGGCGATGTCGGTTTCCCAGCGCGTCCACTTGTCGATGTCCGGGAGGTAGAGGATGGAACGCGAGGGTCCGGTCACGCGGAAGCCCACCGTTTCGGAATACTCATCGCGGTGGGGAACGAGCAGGGGGGTGAGGCTGAGGCGCT
>JAAZXD010000157.1 GCA_014240355.1 Roseibacillus sp.
GGGGGGGGGGGGGGGGGGGGGGGGGGGGGGGGCCGGGGTTAGTTACCCACGGCGGCGGTCCGGGCCCCCCCCATTGACCGCAATCTTGGTGGCGGTAATCAGGACTCATTCCTCGGTCCAGATAGGAGGACAAGACGGCGACGTTGCCGGCCTCAATCGCCTCCTGATAGCTGGGAAAATTACTTTCCGTTCCGCCGTTTTCCACCAAGTAGTCGGCCACATCGCTCCTGTTCCGCGCACGAGCCAGCATCAAGGGGGTCTCGCCATTGATATTGACCGCGTTGATGTCCGCCTCCGCCTCCACCAGTAATTCAAGGACTGGGAGGGACATCGAACGCTGGATCGCAAAGTGAAGAATTGTGGTCAGGTCCTCAAGAGCGCCTCCGATCCTAATCCCATTATTCAACAGCCACTCCAGTTCATCAGGATCAACCCGTGATTCGGGTCCGTTTGGATCAAGGACGTTGAATTGCGTCGTCAGTAAATCGAGGAGCGAAGTTTCATCCAGCACGGCTCCGTAAGCCAAAGGGAGTTGCAGAAACTGCCGGTTAAACCTGCTGCGAAATTCTTTGGGAATTCGAACTCCGTTGATGGTGGCTTCATATTCGATCAGAAGGTCCATCGCTTCAGCGGTCTGGGCCGCAAAGATTTGCGAGCTTGGATTGGCTCCATTATCCAGAAGAAAGCGGGCGGTCTGGAGTTGACCAGATGTCAGTGCAACTCCGAGAGGCGTAGTGACAGGAGAGCTGAATAAGGGGTAATTCGGAACGATGCGGTCTACATCTACGCCAGCAGCGATGAGATGCCTTAGCGTCTCGGTCTGTCCATTTTGCGCGGCAGAGTGTGTGTATACCAAGCAGCCAAAGAAACCAGCGCAGCCGAATCCATGTGGATCGGCCCCGGCATCAATGAATAGCGGAATGAGGTGCGGTTGGTCGTGATGGATACACAATCCAATTGTGGGATAACGCCCTTGAGGTGACAGCCCTACCGTGATCCGCCCTGGAACGACTTCGACAAAATGTGGATCAGCTCCGTTGGCGAGGAGTTGTTGGACGGCTTCGGCATCCCCGGAGGAGATCGCCTCTCGCATGGGATCTGCTGAGGCAGGGAGAATGAGTGCAATGCTGCAGAGAATTGAAAACCAGAGATGTTTCATCGGGGGGGGTAGCGGTAACCTGATTACCGGTGAGAGAAGCGGCAAGGCGGATCTCCCTGCGCGGTGCTCTCTGGCGTGACATCCGGCATGCCGACGGCGAGGAGGAGCTCTACGCTGGCAGGCCGATTTTAACGGGTTTGCAGCGCTTGCCGTGGGGAAGGCTGGACCGACTACACCGGGAACCCTAGCATCCCGGGGCCCGCTGGAGGCCCGCTGGAGGCCCGACTCTTTCTCCCCTTCCCGTTGGAGCGGAAACCTGTGATGAAATTGCTTCCTGTCTTCTTTTGCCTCGCCAGCGTGTGCGGTGCTGTTGCGCAGGCGGCGAAGCCCAACATGGTGGTGGTCCTGGTGGATGACCACGCCTTTGAAGCGATCTCGGCCTACGGTACCCATCTCAAGGATCACGCCAGAACCCCTGCCATTGATCGACTCGCCAGAGAGGGGATGCGTTTCGACAACTTCAGCTGCGGGAACTCGATCTGCTCGCCGAGCCGCGCGTCCATCCTGACCGGCCAGTACAGTCACCGGAACGGGGTGCTTGGCCTGAACGGGGCGATTAACGGGGACTCTCCGCAGTATCCGGTGGAACTGCAGAAGGCGGGGTATGACACCTACCTTGTCGGCAAGTGGCACTTGAACAGCAAGCCCAGGGGCTACCGCAAATACATGGTGGTGAAGGGACAGGGAAAATACTTCGACCCGGTCTTCACCGGTTCCGAGGGCACCTGGGAGCGGGAAGGCTACTCCACCGACGTCTACACCGACATCGCGATGAAATGGCTCAAGGAGCGTGACCGCTCCCGGCCCTTTCTCATGTGCCTCCAGTTCAAGGCTCCCCATCACGACTACGGACATGCCAGTCGTTACGACGAACTCCTGGCCGGAGTGACCATCCCCGAGCCAGCGACACTCCATGAGGATCTCGCCAACTGTGACTCGAACCTGAAGCGTGAATTCCTGAAGGCGACCAAGTTCCACATGCTGCACTCAAAGGGCCGGGGTGGCCGGAAGGATCCCGGGGGCAGCTACTATGCCCGTCACCTGAAGGACAAGGCTCCCAACACAATGTGGAAGCATGATCCCGCTGATGACAGGGACAAGATCCGGGTGGCCTACCAGCACATGATGCACAAGTACATCCGCTGTCTGACCGGCAATGACGACAACCTCAGGCGGGTGCTCGATTATCTTGATGCCGAGGGCCTCACCGGGGATACGGTGGTCATCTACACCTCGGATCAGGGCTACTGGCTGGGCCAGCACGGTCTCTACGACAAGCGATTGATCCTCGAGACCTCCATGCGGATGCCCTTTCTGGTCCGTTACCCCGGGCTGATCAAGGCGGGTTCGGTCAACCGGGACCTGTGCATGAACGTCGACATCGCCCCGACCCTGCTGGAACTGGCCGGGGTGGAGGTGCCCGTGGCCATGCAGGGGCGCAGCATGATGCCCCTTCTGAAAGGGAAGCAGGTTGCCGACTGGAGGACGGCCCAGTTCTACACCTACTGGAGCAATCCGGGCCATTACGGGATCCGGACCGGGCGCTTCACCTACCTGAAGGTGACCGGTCACCAGGCCGAGTTGTTTGACCGGAAAAAGGATCCGGACCAGCGCTATAATGTGGCGGGGAGGGAGGTCTACCGGGAGGTCATCAAGGAGCTCGAACTGGAACTCAATCGCCAGATCAGGGAGGCCGGGATCTCCGCCTCTGAACTTCCAGGAGCCAAAAAAAAATGAAGTTCCAACCGTTACTTCTCATGCTGGTGGCGATGGTCGCCGTTGCGGGTCCGATGGCCGGGGCGGTTGAACGCCCGAACATCGTCTTTGTCCTGTTTGACGATTTCGGGTGGGGACAGCCCCCGAGCAACCGGGGGGATTCCCCCTTCAAGACCCCCTCCTTCGATGGTCTGGCACGGGAAGGAATGCGATTTACGGACGCCCATTCCGCGGCGGCCAACTGCACGCCGACCAGGTATGGTCTCCTTACTGGCCGTTACCCGTCCCGGATCGGACAATTCGGCGTCCTCAACACCTATTCCCCTCCGATCATCCCCGGGGAACGGTTGACGGTGGCGTCCTTTCTCAAGGGGCAGGGTTACCACACCGCCTGCATCGGGAAATGGCACCTCGGACTGAACTGGACCGGGGACAAGAAGTCCCGGCCCGACACCCCGCCGGTCGGGACCCGTTTCGAGGATGGCCCGAATACCCTAGGCTTTGACTACTTTTACGGGTTCACCCATGCCCGCAACATCGGCTGTATCCTGGAGCAGGATGCGGTGGTGTCGCATGTGGAGCGGATCCGGAACCAGCCGCTCATGATTGCGAAGGCGCTTGAGTACATCGATGAGCGGGCCCGTTCAGGGAAGGAACCCTTCTTCCTCTACTTTCCCATGTGCCCACCCCACAACCCGATCATCCCGGCGCCCGAATTCACCGGCAAGGGAGGGCTTACCGGCAAGGAGGGCAAATACGCCGACTGGGTCTACCAGGGCGATCACATGCTGGGCCGGATTCTGGAGGCGCTGGAGAAGAAGGGGTTGGCCGGGAACACCCTCGTCATTGCCACCGGTGATAACGGCGCGGCCAAGCGTCCCTATCCCCCTCTGCGGGCGGCCAAGAGCAGTATCTACGAGGGCGGCCACCGTGAACCCCTCGCGGTGCGCTGGCCCGGCCGGGTCAAGACCGGGACGGTGTGTCGCGAACTGGTCTGCCTGAACGATCTCTTCGCAACCTGTGCGGATATTCTGGAGAAAAAACTTCCCCCGGGAGCGGGTGAGGACAGCGTGAGCATCCTTCCACTCCTGGCGGGGGGATCCCAGCCGGTGCGCGAAGCAGCCGTCCACCAGGCTTCCGGCGGACTTGCCATCCGGCAGGGGCCATGGAAGCAGATTTTCCACCGGGATGGGCGACGGGAGTTGTTCAATCTGCAGGAGGACATCGGGGAAACGAGGGATCTAAGTGCATCGAGAAGCGAGGTCTCTGCAAAACTGACCGCCCTGATGCAGCGTTACATTGACCAGGGGCGCAGTACCCCCGGGCCTCCCCGAAAGAACGACTTTGCCCTGGAACTCTGGGGCACCACGGAGGAGAGAAAAGAGGGGCGCAAACGAAAAAAGAAAAAACAGGATAGCAATGACCAGAACTAATTCAATCCCACCCCTCATGACCTTCCTGTCGACTCATTCCTTTCGACTGGGCGTCTTCCTGCTGACGGCGGTTGCCCTTGTTGCGGTCCCTTGCCCGGCCGCGGACAAGGGCCCCAACATCCTGTTCATCATCGCCGACGACCAGTCTCCCTTTGACCTGAAGATCTACAATCCGGATTCCTCCCTCGAGACTCCGAACCTTGATGCGCTGGCGGCCGCTGGCATGGTGTTTGACGGAGCCCATCACATGGGAGCCTGGGTCGGCGGAGTCTGCACGCCGTCGCGGCACATGGTCATGTCGGGCCGCACGGTCTGGCATATCCCGGACAAGTCGGGCCGGACCATGAACCCGCACGTCTCCAATCCCCGGCTGGTTCCGTCGAACTTGCCCATGCACACGATGCCGGCTGTCTTCAACCGGGCGGGCTACGACACCATGCGGACCTGCAAGCGGGGCAACAGCTATGAAAAGGCCAACGCCCTTTTCACCGTGCGGCATGATGCCACCAAGCGGGGAGGCACCGACGAGAGCGGCAGTGCCTGGCATGCCGGGCAGGTCCTGGACTTCCTGGCCGGGCGGGAAGCGGGGAAGGATACGGATCCCTTCCTGATCTACTTCGGGTTCTCCCATCCGCACGACGTGCGCGACGGCAAGCCCGGCCTCCTGGACAAGTACGGGGCGGTCAATCACACCGACGAGAACACCCTGCCGCCGGCGAATGCGAAGCAACCGCTTCTTCCCCCCAATTACCTGCCCCGGCATCCCTTTGACAACACCCACATGACGGTCCGGGACGAAGTGGGGGTCAAGGGTGTCTGGTCCAGGCGCGACGAGCGGACCATCCGTAACGAACTCGGTCGCGAGTTCGCCTGTAGCGAGAACATCGACATTCAGGTCGGCCGGGTTCTCCGCAAGCTGGAGGCAATGGGCGAACTGGACAATACCTACGTGATTTACACCGCTGACCACGGGATGGCCATTGGCCGCCACGGGTTGCAGGGAAAACAGAACCTCTACGAGCACACCTGGCGGATCCCCTTCATCGTGAAGGGACCGGGAATCAAGGGGGGCTCACGGGTGAAGGGAAACATCTACCTCCTCGACGTTCTGGCGACCCTCTGTGACCTGTCCGGCATCGAGATTCCAAGGACCAGCGAAGGCACCAGTTTCAAGCCCGTCCTGCTCGGCCGGAAGCAGACTGTCCGCGAGGTCCTCTACGGCGTGTATTGCGGAGGCGCCCGCCCGGGGATGCGCTGTGTGAAGCAGGGCGACTGGAAACTGATCAAGTACCAGTCCGACAAGGGGAAGGTGCGCGAAACCCAGCTCTTCAATCTCGCGCAGAATCCCCACGAGCTCATCAGCCAGCATCACGGGCAGAAGGTGATTGAACTCACCGGACACGAGCCGGGGGAGCACCAGCGCAACCTGGCCGACGATCCGGAACAGGCCGGGAAGCTGGCGGAGATGGAAAAACTTCTCCTGGCCGAGATGCGCCGGCTCGACGACCCCTACCGGCTCTGGAACCAGCCGGATGATGGTTTGCCAGTGCCCACGATCCGGGAGAAGGTCAACCGTCCGAAGAGGAAACCACGGAAGAAATCGCAGTGAGAAACTTCATGATTTCCCGACCGGGAACCCGCCTTCCCGGTGTGCTGACGGTCCTCCTTCTCATGGGCCAGCCGATGGTCCACGGCGCTGACGGACCTCCCGCCACCGGGAAACCGAACATCGTGCTGATCCTGGCCGACGACGTGAGCGCGGACATGTTTTCCTGTTACGGGCGACCGGGCTCGGCCCGCACCCCGAACATCGACCGCATCGCCCGCGAAGGGGTGCGTTTCCGCACCTGTTATGCCCCGGCCATCTGCGGACCCTCCCGCGCGCTCCTCATGACCGGGGTCTACGGCAACCGCACCGGCGCGTTACGTAACGACATGTGGGCCTTCGGTTCCCGCGGGACCCTGTTCACGGCCCAGCACAGCTGGGCCAGGCTGCTGGGACAGGGGGGCTACAAGAGCGCCATCGCCGGGAAATGGCACTGTGGTGCGAAAGAGCCGTGGGATCCCGCGGTCGGGTTTGACGAATTCTGTGTCTGGGAGGGGCCGGACAAGATCAAGGGGCACTTCGGGATCGACGCCATCGCCAGCGGAAAACGCAGGGACCTCAAGCTTCCCGACCTGCGCTACTGGTATCCCTCCATGGTCCGGAACGGGAAATACGTCGAGGTCACCGAATCCGACTTCGGTCCTGATCACCGCTGCAGCTTCCTCATGGACTTCATGGCGCGCCAGGCCCGGGCCGGGCAGCCCTTCGTGGCCTACTGGCCCACCGTCATCCCGCACGGCCCCTATTCCACCACCCCGGACGCGGGGGCGGTCATGGACATCGAACTCGGGAAACCCGACCTCACCGGCCTGGACCGGAAGAAGAAGGCCGCGGTCCTCGCGGAGTACAGCCGGCGCCAGCGCCAGCGTTTCGTCAACCTCATCGAGTACATGGACAAACTGATCGGCAAACTCATCGCCAGGGCGGAGGAACTGGGCATCTACGAGAACACCTATTTCATCTTCTGCTCCGACAACGGCACCGCGGTGACCGCCAAGGACCGCGGGGTGGAACGGGGGGTGCACGTCCCCTACGTGGTGAGGGGACCGGGGATCAGGGCCCGGGGGGCCACCGACGAACTGACTGACTTCGCCGACATCGCGCCCACTCTCCTCGACATGGCGGACATCACTCATCCCACCGACGTGAAGTTCGATGGCAGGAGCCAGCTGCCCTTCCTGAAGGGGAAGGTGAAGAGGCACCGGGAGTGGATCTACGCCTACACCGGCCCGGTCCAGGTGGTGCGAACCAGACGCTACCTGCTGGAGGCGCGGGCTCCCTTCTATGGCCGGCCGCAGGGACGTTTCTACCTGGCCGGGGAAAAGCGGTTCGGGGCGGGCTACCAGCGGGTGGACGACCACCCGGATCACGCCGCGGCCCGGTCCCGCTTCGAACAGATCATCCGGGGGCTGCCCTCCCACCTTGAGGAGGATCATCCCTTCTGGATCTCCAAGTTCGGCAAGCGCTGGCTGTCCAACAATCCCGACCGGACCGAGCTCGCCAGGAAGCAGCTCTACAATCACCCGGACTTCTCGCCCTACGACCAGACCTACTGAAGAGGCGGGGCTGACCGGAAAGACCGTGGATTGCCCCTGCCGGGGGGGGAAGGTGCACGA
>JAAZXD010000158.1 GCA_014240355.1 Roseibacillus sp.
TTCAGTTACGCCCAGTCCGCTCCGCATCCGAGTGCGGTTTGGGCACTTTTTGGGCACTCTTGCCAACGGACCCTGCAAAAATAGGCAAAATGTCACTACCGGGAACAGGACTCGAACCTGCACGAGCGAAGCTCACCTGATCCTAAATCAGGCGCGTCTACCAATTCCGCCATCCCGGCATTGGGGGGAAGGCTAGGAGGTGGGAGGGAAATGACAAGGGGGCATTGGGAGAGGAGAGTCCGGATTTCCCGGGGTCTCAGGCGGGGCAGGGAAAGGGGAGCCCGGAACTGGTGGCCCCCTTGGAGAATTCGAGGACGTGGAAGCGGGAGCCGAAGAAGGCCGGGTGGGTCAGGGTCTGGAACTGGCGCAGGAAATCCCGGTTGCTCCCCTCGGGGGAAAGATCGGAGAGGATATCGCGAGCGAGGTGGACGAGGTAGCTCTCCTGGCGGGCGGAGCCGAGGGACTGCAGGCCAGCGGCGGCCGCCGCTTCCCGCACCCTGGTGAAGTCGAGGTGGGTGGTGAGGTCGCGTTGGCCCGGGGCGTCGAGGGGGTCGTCCCCGGCCTGGTGGTGGGCGTAGGTCTGCAGGGTGCCCTCGGTGCGGTTGGGGAGGTAGTAGTCTTCGCGCTCGAAGCCGTAGTCGATGAAGAGGAAAAGGGCGTCTTCGAAGACCCCGGCCAGTTCGCGGAAGAAGGGGCCCAGTTGGAGGCACACCTCGGTGGAGTAGCCGTCCGGAAGATCGGAAGGGAGGGTCGCCAGGTGCTGCTGGAGGTCGCCCCCGGGAACCGGGGTCTCGGTCCAGGACAGGCTGTCATTTTCAAGGGTGACGAAGCGCTCGTTCCATGCCCCGCCGGAGGAGCGCACGAGGTGCACGGGCAGGGCGTCGAGGACTTCGTTGGCGAGGATCACTCCCCGTTCGGCCCGGTGGTCCGCGGGAGAGGCCACGATGTCGAGGCGGGCTTCTTTGGCAGCGGAGAAGCGGGCGGCGAGGGCCTCGCGCTTGCGGGCATTGTGTTCGCAGACGGTGTAGTGGAGGGCCCGGTGGAAGGCGGCGTCCCTGCTACGGGCGGCCCGCAGGATATCGAGGGCCAGGGAGCCGTCCTCGGGACCCAGTTCGAGGACCGGGAGGGAGGCGGGACGACCGTGTGCTTCCCAGGCCTGGTGGAGTCGGACGGCGAGGAGGCGGCCGAAGGCCTGGCCCACGCTCACACTGGTGGCGAAATCGCCCGTGCGGCCGATCCGGGTGCAGGCGGGATTGCTGTAGTAGCCATGCTCCTCGTGGTAGAGGGCCAGCTCCATGAAGCGGGGAAAGGGGAGTGGGCCTTCCTGCTCGATGAGGGGACGCAGGACATGGTCCAATAGAGGGATTGCCCCGATCCCGGAAGAGGGGTAATTTTCCGGGACAGGGTGCTTACAGGGCCGGCTTGGATCCCCCGATTCCATGGCGAAACAGAAAAAGAAAAACCGACGGAAGCGTCGTTTTTACAAGCGCAAACGGCTGTGGATCTTTCTTTTGCTCTGCATGTCGGCGGGGGTGGTAGGCCTGCGCGAAGCCAATGAACGCCTCCAGCCCTACAAGGAGCAGGCCGCCCAGATCGACATTTCGACCATCGATGACGTCGAGATTCCGAGCCTGATCATGGACCACAAGGGCCGGGAAATCGGGCGTATGTTCGTGGAAAACCGCAGCAAGGTATCCATCGAGAAAGTGCCCCAGAAACTGATTGATGCCCTCATCGCACAGGAGGACCAGCGTTTCTTCAAGCACGACGGAGTGGACCAGATCGGGGTGGCACGGGCGATCTGGCTCAACCTGAAGGCGGGGGCGGTGACCCAGGGTGCGAGTACGATCACGATGCAGCTGGCACGCAATGCATTTGACCTGAAATCCAAGGTGAAGGCTCGCGGACAGACCGGCATCGAGCGCAAGATCGTGGAGGCTTTCCTGGCCCTGCGTATCGAACGGCACCTCATGGACTCGATCGCGGCGGACTATCCTGATGAAGGGGAGAGCAAGGCGCGGATGAAGAGGATGGTGCTGGAGTATTACCTCAACCGCATTCCCTTCGGCCATGGCTACTACGGGGTGCGATCCGGAGCGCTGGGCTATTTCGGGAAGGAGCCCATGGATCTCACCATCGAGGAGTGCGCCTCGCTGGTGGCCTGTGTGAAGAATCCCACCCAGATCTCGCCCCTCGCCAACAGGGCGAAGAACCGCAAGGCACGAGATCACGTTCTCAACCGGATGCTCGCCGAGGAGATGATCACGGAGTCGGAATGGATGGAACTCTCCAGCAAGCCGGTGGTGGTGAATCCCAAGCCACTGCGAAAGGGCAAGTCGCACCTCTACGAGATCGTGGATGACATCGCGCTGGAGAAGGTGGGGATCGAGGCGATGTCGCGGGGCGGGTTCCGGATCTACACCACCATCGACCGGGATGCCCAGAACCGGGCGGAGCGAAGCCTGCAGGCGCACCTCGCCCGGATTGAGGCCCGGTCGGAATACGGCCACCCGAAGCACAGCGAGTTCAAGGCGGCTCCGGGTAAGGTGCCCGCTTATCTCCAGAGTGCAGCTCTCATGATCGACTCGGACACGGGCAACGTGCTGGCCTACGTGGGAGGGCGGGACTACGCGCACTCGCAGTATGATTTCATTGAACTGGGCCGCCGTCCGTTCGGGACCACTTACCTGCCCGTTGTTTATGCGGCGGCCCTGGAATCCGGCCACCACCCCTGCACCACGATAAGGGACGAGGCGATGGATGCGCGGGCGGTCGCCGTGGGTGCCCAGGAAGGGATCCTGGGCGAGTGGGGCATGGAGGTTCTCAATCCGCAATACGAAGGCCGGATTTCAAGCAAGCGCGCGCTGGCCGCCTCCAAGCTGGCGGCGACCGTGCGCCTGGGGCGCGGGTTGAGCTTGGAAGAGGTGGCGGATCAGGCCAGGGCCTTTGGTCTCCCGGTGGGCAAGGGAGAGCTTCTCACCCGGATGCTGCTTGGTTATGACTCGGTCTCACTCAAGGAGGCGGTGCGGGCCTATTCTGCCATTTCCCGCAAGGGCGTCCTGCCGGGCGACCTGCGCTATATCGAGCGGATCGAGGATGCGGACGGGGAGGTGGTCTACCAGGCTGAGCCTGCGGAGAAATCCGATACGGATCCTGCGTGTGACGAGATCACCGCCTACCAGATTCACGATATGCTGCGCGAGTCGCTGCAAAACGGCAATCTGGCCACGGAAGCCTCCACGCTCAGGCAGCAGCCCTTCACCGGGGCGGTCAAGACGGGGACCACTCACAAGTTCGCGGACGGCTGGTGCGTCGGCTACAACGGGAAAGTGACTCTCGGGGTATGGGTCGGTTTTCACCAGGGCAAGGAAGCGATCTATGAAAATGCCTTTGGACGTCAGCTGGTCTTCCGCCCCTGGTCGGAAGTGATGAACGTGGCGGAGGACAGTTATCCCGGAACAGAAATCGAGCCACCGGAGGGCCTCTCGCCGGTCAAGGTGTGCAGCGAATCGGGACTGCGTGCCACCCGTTATTGTTATGAGTCGGTGGAAGATCCGGTGAAGGGCAGGAGCTTTCGCTACACCGGGCACACCGAGTTGCTGCGTGCCGCCCGGAGGAAGCTCGGGCTGTGCGACATCCATGGAAAGGGAGGGATCGGAACCAATGAGGTTCTGGAACGCTACGGTCCGCTCGCGGTGGAATCCGGTGACCAGCAACTCCTGCCCGTGGCACCCATCGTGCCGCAGACCAACGGGCTGGTGGGAGAGGATCCCTACAACTCGGAGTTGGTCAACCTGGAGGACGCCAACGGAGAGCTCAGCATATTCGTGAGGGGGCCGAGCCTGTTACTGGAGACCGAGATTCTGGGTGACGGCGATGACGAGGTGCCGCTGCATCGCCCCCGGAAGATCGAGATCAAAACGGATTGAGCAGGCTGGCGGACGGAAGTAGTTTACCGGGGCAATGGCAGACCATCTGGATGCGTCTCAGACTGATTGGCACGGATACTCCTGTCCGGGGTGTCACACGCTTTTTCGTGTGAAGGGCGCGTGGCGCGGAAGGCAGGTGGAGTGTCCCAATTGTGCGGAGGTGGCACGCATCCCGGCACCGGGCCCGGGTGGCCGGGCCGCCATTCCTCCCCCCGGCGCATCCGGCCTGAGGCAGGTTCGAGTTACAGGTACGGATGCCGGGAATGAAGAAGAGACTGCAATGAAGGGGTTCCGCATGCCCGGAGAAACGGTGGAGGGGAAGGAGGCTTCCGCCGAAGGGGGGCGCATTCGGCGCAAGGTGGTCAAGGCGGTGGACGGATCTGAAGAATTCGACTGGGAGTCGGAAGACAAGGGCGGGCGCTCTTCCGGCGCGGAGCCCCCGGGTTCCTTGCGTCCGATTCTGTTTGGTGGGCTGGCGGTTCTGATCCTGATGGTGGGAGTGGTGGTTTCCATTGTGATTAATCAGGAACTGAGCGGGAAGGGCCGGACCATGGAGGAGGATGTGAGACGGGAGGCCTTGGGGTTCCCCGTGCGCAAGGGACCGGTCGGGTCTGCTCTGGACATCCAGAATACGGACCTGAAAGCGGAGCTGGCTGACGTCGTGATGATCGTGGAAAAGTTCCTTGGTGCCGGGACCGTGGAAGAAGTTCTCGCGGCTACCCGCCAGGATCCGGGGCTGGAGCAGAAGATCAGGGGCTATTACCGCACGCGCCGATTGACTCCTGTCGTGCCGAAGGCGATAGCCCCGGAGGGTCGGATGCTGAAGAGCCAGGGGCTCTGGGCGGTTGATGTCCTGTTGCCCGATTACAGTGTCAAACCGATCGCAGCCGAGCGTGTGAATGATGGCTATGTCATCGATTGGGAGAGCTGGGTGGGTTATTCCGAGGTGCCGTGGGAAGAGGTGGGGAAGGTTCGGCCGACGAAGCCCGTCCTCTTCCGGGTGCTCTGCGCGCCAATCAATTACTACAACTTTGGGTTCACGGATGATCGCAAGTGGCGCTCGTATCGACTACAGTCACCGGACCGCAAACACACGCTATACGGCTACGTCAAACGGCTTTCCATCCAGGAAAGCATGTTGACCTGGTATGATACGAAGCCAGGTCAATCGCGCGCCTACATCCTGCGGATCCGTTTTACAGATGAATCAGGTCCGGATCAGGTCATTATCGAAGAGGTCGTTGAATCCGGCTGGGTGAGGGCAGGTTTCAGTGAGCCCGCCCGGGTTCCGGTCGAGCAATGACTTCCCCGTGCCTCGTATCCTCGTTATTCAAATCACAAGTCCCGTTGTCATCCCGTGGAATTTCTTGACCTTGCCGCCATCCTGCTCGTTCTCGCCGCAGTCTTCGGGTATCTCAACCTGAAGTTTCTCAAGCTACCCACCACGATCGGGATCATGCTGATCGGACTGCTCTCAAGCATGGTCCTTCTGATGCTGCGGGATGCCCTCCCCCTGATTCCGGAGGCTGCAGACCGGTTTGTGGAATCGATCGATTTCAACAAGACCCTGATGGAGGGAATGCTGAGTTTCCTGCTCTTCGCAGGAGCCCTCCACGTTAATCTCGGTAACCTGCTGGATCAGAAGAGGCTGATTGCCATCATGGCCAGCTTCGGAGTGGTGTTCTCGACCTTCGTGATCGGAGGAGCGACCTGGCTGCTTTTTCCGCTTTTCGGCTTCGAAGTTCCCTTCCTGTGGTGTCTCGTTTTCGGGGCGCTCATTTCACCGACCGATCCGGTGGCGGTTCTGAGCATCCTCAAAACCGCGGGGGCTCCAAAGTCTCTCGAGACCAAAATCACGGGGGAATCGCTCTTCAACGACGGGGTGGGGGTGGTGGTCTATCTCGCGGTGCTCGGAATGGCCCTGGGGGGACACGGGGATCATGGAATGACCGGGGCAGGTGATGTGGCCAAGCTTTTCCTCGTGGAGGCGGGGGGCGGCATGCTGTGGGGATTTGCGATCGGACTCGCGGCCTACTTCATGCTCCGTTCGATCGACAATTACCAGATCGAGGTGCTTATCACCCTGGCCCTGGTAACGGCGGGTTATCGCCTGGCCTCCCATTGGCACCTCAGTGGCCCGCTGGCGATGGTGGTGGCCGGCCTGATGATGGGTAATCAGGGCAGGAGCTTCGCGATGAGCGAGAAAACCCGCGAGCACCTGGACACTTTCTGGGAACTGGTGGATGAGATTCTCAATGCGGTTCTCTTTCTCCTTATCGGTCTCGAACTTTTAGTTCTCAATCTCTCCGGACGGGCCATCGCGGTGGGCGCGATCCTGATCGTGGTGGTGCTGGCAGCCCGCTTTGCGGCCACCTCCATCCCGGTGATGCTGTTGAAGAGCAGGCGGGAGTTCTCGCCCGGGGTGATCCGTATCCTCACCTGGGGAGGCCTACGGGGCGGGATCTCGGTGGCCCTGGCCCTTGGCATTCCGAAGGATTTTGAGTACCGGCAGGAGTTCCTGGTGGCCACCTATGTAGTGGTGGTCTTCTCCATCGTGGTGCAGGGTCTCACTTTGAAGCCGCTGGTGGCCCGGGTGGTGAGGGCAGGAGACGAGGAGGAGGAACAGACCACCTCGTCAGCATGAGGAGATCGATCATTCCCGGCGCGCCCCTCCCCGGGTGAGAGAGAAGAAAGGCCGGGTGGGTGTTCCAAGGCTAGGCAAGCAATGGGGCGATCACGAGGCTCACGATGGCCATCACGTTGATCATGATGTTCATGGAGGGCCCCGAGGTGTCCTTGAGGGGGTCGCCCACGGTATCACCAACTACACAACTCTTGTGGATTTCGCCACCCTTGCCCCCGAAATGTCCGTCTTCCACATACTTCTTGGCATTGTCCCAGGCACCACCCGCATTGGACATCATGAGGGCGAGGAGCATGCAGCCGATAAGGGCGCCGCAGAGCGTGCCGGCCAGGGCGATGGAACCGTTGCTGCCGAAGCCGAAACCGACCAGGACAGGCGTTCCCACCGCGAGGAGGGCGGGCAGAATCATCCGTTTGGTGGCGGCCCTGGTGGCGATGTCCACACAGCGGTCGGAGTCAGGTTCGGCGGTTCCGTCAAGGAGGCCCGGAATTTCACGGAACTGGCGCCGGATTTCCGAAATCATTTCAAAGGCGGCCCGACCCACCGCATCCATGGTGATGGCCCCATTGAGAAACGGAACCACGCCCCCGATGAAGACTCCAACGAAGAAGGTGCGCAGGATAGCCGGGTCACTCAGGTTGAGATCGACACCGGTTTTCTGGATGAAGGCGGTGGTGAGGGCGAGGGCGGAGAGCCCGGCCGCCCCGATGGCGAAGCCCTTACCGATGGCAGCGGTGGTGTTGCCCACCGCGTCGAGACCGTCGGTGATCTTGCGGGTTTCCTCACCCATGGCTGCCATCTCGGCAATTCCGCCGGCGTTGTCGGCAACCGGTCCGTAGGCATCGATGGCCATGGTGATCCCCACCGTGCCAAGCATTCCAACCGCTGCGATCCCCACGCCGTAGAGTCCGGCGAATTCAAAGGAGATGAAAACGATGGC